>JAPWUH010000002.1 GCA_028275645.1 Caldivirga sp. | reverse complement strand
CTCAACGTAACCTGTGCCGATAGGCACATACCTCCCTGATATTATACTCTCAACAACACCCCTGAACCTCTCACTCTCACCCTTATAGGCTGCCTCAATCAGGTTCTTAACCGTGACCTCGAAGGCTGCCCTAGCCAATGGACTAACCTTCTGCCCAGCCACCCCATGCCTCCCAATCTGCCTAACCTTACCGTCCCACGTCATGACGTCGGCCACCATCATAAGGTGCCTCACATCAACATCAAGGCCTTGGGCATCTAGGACCTCCTTAAGCTCCCTTATTATCATTGACCTAGCGGCCTCAATGCCGAGGACCTCGGCAACCTCATGTATATCGTGGGATATTGTCCTCGTTGGGTCGACCTCATCCAGTAGTAGTACGGCCTCCAGGTTAGTGCCCTCGGTGTATATTACATACTCATCCGATTCCTTAACAACCAGAGCCTTCTTAATACCCCTTATCCCAGCCACCTTAGTCTGCAGGATCTTATCCCTAATCCTCTTCAATGCCGATATCTCCTGAACCTCAACGGTTACACTAATAGTGTTCCCCTCGACGGTCACCTTGCCAGCCTTACCCTTAATCCTATCGAGAGCCTTCTTAACGTCGTTAACGGTTAATCCCCTGTAACTTAAGGCGTCCTCGTCCAGGGTTACCACTATCGTTGAGTTGAAGTAATCTATGTCAATGCTCTTGGCCACGTTCTCAATGGTGATTGCCTGAATCTTCTTAGCAACCTCATGCGCCTTCTCCTCGCTATGCGCGTACTCGGGCTTCAGGTAAATTGTCATCCTCGGCACCTGGGGTTTTCTCCTTGCATCAATAATCTCGATTAGCCTGGGTAAACCGAGAGCCATGGAGAATTCCCTTAAGCCTGCGTAGTGGAAGGTCCTTAGGATCATCTGCGTTGATGGTTCACCAACACTTTGGGCGGTGATTATGCCTATGGCCTCCCCTGGGTCAATGACGGATTTATAGTACTCAGCCACCACAGCCTTCATCACCCTTTCAAGCTGCCTTCCTGAAATCCTTAGGTTACTTAACCTGTTGAGTAGTTCATTAACCAGTTTAGCTGGTAGAATCCCCTTAAGGCTCTCGATCCTTGCCCTAACCTCCTCTTGACTTAGGAACTGCTCAGCCACTTGCCAACACCCTCTTAACTATGTCCTCAATGTTTAACTTGCCGTGGTCGCTCTTAGAGACGTCTATACCATCCTCACCGTACTTGAATTGTATTATCGCGTCCTGGGAATCCCTAACAGTTCCATCGTAGGCGACGTATATGTCCTGTAATGCATTGATAAGCCTCCTCTGGGCATAGCCACTCTGCGATGTCCTAACCGCCGTTTCAACTAGCCCATCCCTACCACCCGCGGCATGGAAGAAGAACTCTATGGGTGATAAGCCATCCCTGAAGTTACCCTTAACAAACCCCCTAGCCTCAGGCCCCTTATCCCCAGGTAGGAAGTGTGAGAGTGTCCTGTCCATGAACCCGCGCCTAAACCTCTCACCCCTTATTGTCTGCTGACCGAGGGCGGCGGTCATTTGCGCCACATTTAGTAAGCTACCCCTGGCACCTGACTTAGCCATTATGTAGACCTCAGACTCCTTATTCATATACTCGTCAACTATCTTAGATGCCTCCTCCCTTATCTTAGACAGGGTCTCGGCTAACTTATCCTCAAGGGTCTCCTCAACGGTCTTACCGGGTTCAGCCTCAAGGGCACCCTTATAGTACCTGTCCAGTAGTTCATAGGCCTCCTTAATGTACATATCCTTGATCTCATCAAACTTCTTCATGGCCTCCTCAGGTAGGTTGAGTGAATCCAGGGCCATGGTGAATCCCCTCATGTCTAAGAATCTCAATATCAGCCTGAAGGTTGAGTCAATCCACCTCCTACCAAACTCATTACCATACCTCTTAACTAAGACGTGCAGTAGTGAATCAACCTGCTCAGCACCAATAGACTTCTTATCCAGGACGCCTGTGGCTAGGTATCCGTTAACCACTACTATGTATTCATCTGTATCGCATCTATACGGGTCCTTGCACGTTGACTTAAACGCCGTGGCCTGGGTGAAGTTGAAGTCCCTTGGCAGTAGTGCCGATATGACTTGCTTCCCGGTCCAAAGCTCAATGGGGTGCATTATGGCTGGCTCATCAAGTTGGACGTCATCCCTAACGGCACCCATTAAATATGAAACCTCTTCCTTAGTTAGGATGTTACCCTTCCTGGTTAGCATGTAGCCACCGCTTATGTAGTCCTGCCTAGCCCCTATTATTGGCCCACCGTACCTGGGCGTTATTATGAAGTTTTGAACTAGCATAAGCATCTTAGCCTCAGCCCTAGCCTCCGGGGTTTGGGGTACGTGGAGGTTCATCTCGTCACCATCGAAGTCCGCGTTGTACGGTGGGCAAACGGCAAGGTGGAGCCTGAAGGTCCTTCCAGGGAGGACCTTAACTATGTGGCACATCATCGACATCTTGTGTAGGCTTGGCTGCCTGTTAAACAATACGTAATCCCCATCCATTAGGTGCCTCTCGACCTTCCAACCAGGCCGGATCTGCTGGGCGAGTTCACTCCTATCCCTCCTCACCTTAAGCTCGATTTTCTTACCATCAGGTGTAATAACCCTATTAGCCCCTGGCCAAGTCTCAGGCCCGTTAATTATCAACTGTCTCATTAGGTCAATGTTCCACTCGGTGACTGGCTCAACAACAGTCAACTCCTTGGCTATGTCTACGGGCACACCAACCTCATTAATGCTTAAGTTGGGGTCTGGGCTAATCACGGTCCTGGCTGAGAACTCAACCCTCTTACCCGATAAACTACCCCTGAACCTACCCTCCTTACCCTTAAGCCTCTGCGCAATCCCCTTAAGCGGTCTCTTACTCCTATGCCTAGCCTGAATCCCACCTGGAAGCTCATTGTCAATGTAGGTGGCTACGTTAGCCTGAAGCGAATCCCACAGGTCAAGTATTGAGGTTGTTGGTGAGCCGGATTCTATAGCGTTCCTAAGCTTCTCATTATACCTAAGTATGGTCGTTAAGGCGTGGGTTAAGTCATCGGCGCTAGTTTGGCCACTGGGGAGCTGTATGGATGGCCTAACCTGGGGTGGTGGGACTGGTAGAACTGTTAAGACCGCCCACTCAGGCCTGGCTAATGATGGATTCCACCCAAGTAACTCGAGGTCCTCGTCGGGTATCTTCTCAAGCCACTCCCTGACCCTAATAGGGTCAAGCCTAGTTAACTTACCGCCCTCTGACTCTATGTAGAATTTGAACGGTTTATCAAGCTTGATCTTAGGCTGTGGGGCACCGCAGTGTGGGCATGTTGTCCTGGCGGCAGCCCTCTTCTTAACCCTAGTTATCAATCTATCGGCAAGCACCCTCCAATGCCTTCTAAGCCTCTTAATCCTCTCTGAATATTTCTTATACTCCTCGTCAGTCAGTTTTAACCTACCGCAGTTGGGGC
Organism: Caldivirga sp.; assembly: GCA_028275645.1. Classification (GTDB taxonomy): domain Archaea; phylum Thermoproteota; class Thermoprotei; order Thermoproteales; family Thermocladiaceae; genus Caldivirga. Next base: position 25,768 of record JAPWUH010000002.1, on the reverse strand, counting down.
ATGTCGCCCTAAGTATGTCATATATGGGCTTAACGAACTCGGGGTGGATAACGGGCCTGGTTAACTCAATCCTACCAAAATGCCCCGGGCACCTCCTCCAATCATTACCACAGGTCTCGCACCTGGCCTCTGGTTCATCAACCCCTAGTCTCCTATCCATTAAACCACCCTTAACCGGGTTACCTGCCTCATCGTAGGTTTCGGAGGTTGTCACTTCCATGACGGACATTTTTCGTATAATGTCTGGTGAAAGGACGCCAAATGTTATCTCCTTAATTACCTTAAGTGGAATATTATCCTCGCCACCGGTTTGGCTAGAATAAGACATTCTAAGATCCCTACGTCACCCGTCGGGTTTATAAAACTTTTCTGCTCAAACAGTGGTTTAGCCGTAAGGATTTAGGCTTATGTACGCCTACCTTAATGCATCATAAGTGCGTACGTCACATGTAAGGTCCTGAAACTGGCCCCACCGCCAGGCACCTATGGCATGGCCCCACTGTCTAGGTTTTAGGGCAGGCTAATTATTCAATAGGGCCCTAGTTCTCATCGCCTGTACCCTAATCCCCTTATCAACAGGTGGTGACCTTACAGCCATGGATATCAACACAACCTCCCTAGCCATCTTTACTGCTCGTAGCATCTTAAGTTGCTTAATAGCCCTATATCGCTTATATTCCCGAATAGTACTAATTGACATATATCCACCGGTTAAAACCTACCCTTATAAGCTTTTCTAATAGTCTCAATGCAACTTGAGTAATCTCTACCGCACGACTTAACCATACTTATCATCTTCACTGCCTGAACCGTCTCAACGGCATCATGAGCCCTGATTAGGTCCGCGTTAACGTAGGCTAGGTAGGCGTGGAGGCTTAACGTACCCCATATGGACTCCTCTATGTTAACACCCAATAGCTCCCTTATGAAGCCCTTCCTGGATACGCTAACGCAAATTGGCCTATCCAGTTCCCTCCTTATCCTCGGTATGTTAGCCAGTACGTAGATGTCCCTATAGGGCCAGTCATCGTAACGCATCTTGGCTACTTGCCTATTGGGTTCAAGGTTCTGATCCCTGTCAAGGGGTGGGAAGCCTATGCAGGGGTCAATGATTAAGTCGTAAATCCCCATTGACTCAGCGGTGCTAATGCTCCACCTAGCCTCGTTAATCACGGCATCCACGGGGTTAAGCGTGCTTTGCGTCCTTTCCCTTGCGCAAAGTATCATAGCGAGACCATGCTCCTTAGCAACCTCGCCCAAACTCTTATCGTACCTTAACCCAGTTACATCGTTGATTATGTCTATACCTAGCTTAGCCACCTCTGAAGCTACCCTAGGCCTAAAGGTGTCCACCGATATAATCACCTTATCCCCAAACTCCCTCCTTAGGATACCGACGGCCCATTTAAGCCTATTAGTCTCAACGTCCTCAGGTACCCAAGTCCTCTTAAAGGGTGCCGTGGACATCCCACCAACATCAAATACCCTAACCCCAGCCTTAAGGGCTCTATCAACAAAGTTAACCAGCTCAGTCTCACTAGATTTAACGCTACCTTGGTAAAATGACTCAGGACTCACATTGATAACCGCCATCACCTCAGGTGAGTTTAACCTGAGTTTCATTAAACCTAGGCCATGGTACCTCCTAAAAATACCTACCTCGAGTTAACGGCGGTATTGGGTGAATAGGCCATGGGTGGTTATGGCCGTTGGATCACTATGCACTGTGTGGTGTTCACTCACCCAGAGCCAGCCTAAAGTTAGGTTAAAAACTCCATGCAGATTTAGGACACGCGGTGATTGCAGCTGCTGGTTTGGGTTGGCATTGACGACACGGACACGTACGATAAGGGGTGCACAACCTACGTCATGTATAACATGCTTAAGGAGTTCATTAAGACCAGGAGTGAGGAGAGGGTTGTCGGCTACCCTAGGTTGATAAGGCTTAACCCCAATATACCATTTAAGACTAGGGGTAATGCAGCCGTTTCAGTGGGCCTCAACGTTGATGATATTAAGGATGTGGTTGAGTTAGCCGAGTGGGCTGTGGATGCATACTCCAACAGGGTTGGTAAGACAAGCCCAGGTATAGTGATTTCCACCACCAACTCTGAGCACTGGATATACTGGAAGGCTATTAGTGACGTTATACCAATTGACGTGGCCCTTAGGTGGATGAAGAAGCTGGGCGTGGTTTATAAGGGCGGTAGAGGTGTCATAGGCGCCCTAGCCTCGGTAATGGCTGATCTATCGGCAGACTCAACCTTCGAACTGTTGGCGTATGGAGAATCAACACCCAAGCCCAACATACCCATCGGCACAGTTGAGATCCTCGACTCATCAACAGCCCCATTAACATTCGAAAACATCGGGGATGGCTACACCTTAATACAGCCCCACGGTAATGACCCAGTTGTGTTTGGGGTTAGGGGTGACTCACCCTACCACCTACTCCACTTCGCCACCGTATTAACCAGTGAGATTGACCTCGAGCCAAGGTGGTTAATCTACCTGACTAACCAAGCCACGGAGCACCACATGAAGCACATAGCCAATAAGCCATATACACCAGGCCACATTAAGGGTAATGTAGATGGTGTAACAGCCATCAGTGGTGGTAACATTGAAATTAAGACTCCATCGGGGGTTGTGTTCTCGTATAGGCACTATGGCTTTAAGAAGCTTGATAAGGTCACGTACCTGCTGGCTTACGGTGGCTTAAGACCTGGTCCCAGGGACCTTGACCTCTACATGGAGGGTGGGGTAGCCTTACTAAGTAGAGTTAGTGTCAATAACCCTAAATGTCCCAGGTGTGGGGGCAATTTGGAATCAATGGGTAGGGTTGGGCTTCTTAGGTGTACTAGGTGTGGGTTAGTGACCGGGGTGCCTAGGCGGTTAAGCTACGTGAGCGAGGTTATTCTTGAGGAGCCCAGGGGTTCTGAGGTTAGGCACCTGCATAAGCCCTTGACTAGGGTTGGTTTTGAGGGGTTGGCTAACGTGTTCAATAGGCCATCATTATGGATAGTTTAAAAACTTGCTCATTGAGTGCTGGCTGTGGCTGAAAGAACCAAGGTGATAACGTTCGATGTATACCAAACGGTGCTTGAGTATGGGGATGCGTTGATTAGGGAGATTGGCGAAGCCATAGGCAAGTACTACGGCGAAATAGGCTACGCAGTGGACCCAAACGTGGTCACTGAGTACTACAGGATAATGGAGAGGGAGGTTAGGGCCAGCAGAATCATGAACCTGCTCTACACCCCACCAATGGAGAATGTTAGGAGGCTGGCTAAGAGGATTAACCAAAGGTATGGCATATCCCTCTCCAGTAGGTTAGTCAATGACCTGCAGAACGTGATAGCGGACACCGTGATAAACTCCCAAAACATTAAGGTTATTGAAGGTGTTGAGGAGGTGTTCAGCATCCTTAAGGAGGAGGACTGGTTAGTGGGCATAGTGTCTAACGTAATCTTCTGGCCAGGTAGGGTTTCAAGGGCCTTATTAACCAGGTTTGGGCTATGGAGGTTCATAGACTACGGGGTATTCTCAGATGAGGTTGGTTACCCAAAGCCACACCCGATAATATTCGAGACCTTGATCAACTCACTGGTCGGGGATAGGGTACCTGATGTCGCAGCGCATGTTGGTGATAACATTCAGGAGGATTTCGTGGGCGCGTTGATGTATGGCATAGTGGGCGTCCTCTACGACCCAAACGGCTCCTACATACCCGTTAATTCAAGCCCATACGAGGCCATTAAGTGCAAGGCCTATATCATCAGGAGGACTAAGGATGTCTTAACCCTAATCGACATGCTCAATAAGTGCGGTTAAAAGTGGCCAAAGCTTAATAGCTAGACGGGGTCAACCCTCAATGCTCATCTGGTTCGATGCATTAACGGCTAAGCAGGCTAGGATAGCCTCAATACTGGCATTGGAGGGCGCGGCCAGGGGGCATAGGTTCCTCATAACGTGCAGGAATTACGACTATGTGGTTAACGTGCTAAGCATGTATGGGTTAAGTGGGTATTGCGAGGGGGAGCATGGTGGTGATGCTAGGAGTAAGTTGATTAATGGGCTCAGTAGGAGCCTAAGGCTGCTGGACTTAGTCAAGGACTTCGATGTGCATGTATCGTTAACCTCACCAGAGGCCTTCAGGGTTGCCTTCGGGTTGGGTAAGCCGTCAATAGCGTTAACGGACACGGCACACGCCTACCATGTCAACAAGTTAACGCTACCGCTCGCCAGTAGGGTCATTGCCCCCATTGCCATACCGAGGAGGAGGATAATGGCCTACATACCCCATGGTGAGGAGGGTAAGGTTAAGTTCTTTAATGGGGTCTTTGAAGTTATGTGGGTCTACAGGTTTAAGCCTAATTGGGGTGAGGTTAGGCAGCTTGGGTTGAGGGATGGTGAGGATTACGCCGTATTTAGGTTTGAGGAAAGTAAGGCGGCGTACTACATCTATGGTGAACAGGCTAACGTTGCCATTAAGGCCATCAACATGCTCCTCAAGGGGGGATTAAAGGTGATTGTGTTCCCACGGTACCCTGATCAAAGGAGGCTTGTTGAAAATAAATTCCAGGATGAGTTAAGTAAAGGCCTGGTGATAATACCAAGTAAACCAGTTGATGGTCTGCAACTAGCCTACTACTCAAGAATAGTGGTGACGGGGGGTTCAACATTCGCAGTGGAGGCGGCTCTACTCGGCGTCCCATCGGTATCATACTTCCCAACAACCTACTACACAGACAGGTTTATTATAAGGGCTGGTGCACCATTGGTTAGGGTTAAGCCAAGTAGGCTGCTGCAGGGCATGCGCAGGGCATTAAGCATGGGGAAGGGGGGTATTATTAAGGGGCTTGAGGATCCCACTAATCTAATACTCGATGAAGCCGAATCTTTAATTGGCGCTGGGGTGAATGGCTAATAATTCCAAAGACTAATTGCCTTACAGATATTTAGGGCAAATAGTATCATAACTCATTGCCCTTCAGTTTAAGTACCAATAACGGCTTTACCATGAACCTATGGGGAAGGGTTTATTAATACCTGGTCCCTTGACCGTTCAAGAACCATTTATGGATTGCGCCTTTAAGGCGATCTCCGACTTAGATAAAGAGCTTAAGTTCAAAAGCACGGAGGTATGTTTAACTAATGACGGTAAAATAATAATTAGGCATGACGGGAGAGAAGAGAGCTTCAACTTAGGTGAGTTGAAGGGCGCCTACGTTGAGGATGGTATAGGCATAGGTAAACTAATTTTAGTTAAGAAGAGTGGTGAGGAGGTTGAGGCGGTTTACTTCACCAAGAGGCCTATTGATGACTTTAGGAAATTGGCAATTCTAATCAATGGCCGCCTAAGCGGCAATGGCCATTATGAAGGTTTATCACTGATGAGAGAGGAGAGGAGGAAGCCTAACGTTAGGAGTACTCTGCTTTGGTTACTTAACTTCATGAGGCCGTATTGGCATAAGATGCTCATAGGTGTTATACTATCCATAAGCATCGCCATGCTTAACCTAGTCCCACCCTACCTACTTAAGATACTTATCGATAACGTGTTTTTAACACAAACACACTCAATGAAGTTATTCGTCAACTTAACCTTAACATTGATAGGATCATACGTGGCCGTCACAGCTTTATCAATTGCGCAGAACTACATACTTAACACAGTTGGCCAGAGGGTCGTGAATGACATAAGGTCTAAGGTTTTTAAGCATGCCATGAGACTCTCGGCCTCGTTCATAGATAGGATATCCACGGGTAGGATACTCTCAAGGCTAACAACGGATGCGGGTAACACGCAATGGCTAATGGTCTGGGGTTTACCTACACTGGTGGTTAACGTACTAACCCTGATCGGTATAGGCGTAATACTGTTCACCATGGATGTTAGACTGGCCTTATTCGTGCTACTACCCACACCAGTGATAGCTTACATGGTCTACAGGTACCGTAAGAAGTCGCATAGGATATACCACAGGAATTGGAGGAGGAGCGCCGACGTAACCAGTGCGCTATCAGATGCAATACCCAACTACATGGTTATTAAGTCCTTCGCCAAGGAGGATTACGAATCAAATAGGCTTGATGAACTGCTTAATAGGCTTTACGAATCCCAAGTCAAGGTTACTAAGATGAACATCAGTTATTGGCCATTCCTAGGCCTATTAACATCTCTGTCAACTGTCATGATGTGGTGGTTTGGGGGTGAGCAGGTTATTGCAGGTACAATACAGCTAGGTACATTAACGGCCTTCGTGTCCTACATGGCCCAGTTCTACGGACCCATAAATAACCTAAGCAACATAATACCCTTCATACAGCAGGCCATAACTTCGGGAGATAGGCTTAGGGAGATAATGGAGGCTGAGCCCGATGTAAAGGAACCTGAACACCCCAAGAAACCTGACCTGAGGGGTGATATACTGTTTAGCAATGTCTGGTTCAGTTACGACAAGTACACACCCGTGTTGAAGAACATAAACCTTAGGATAAGAGTTGGTGAGAAGGTTGCTGTCGTGGGTAAGAGCGGTTCAGGTAAGTCCACGTTATCTAAGCTACTGCTTAGGATGTACGACGTGGACTCCGGGGAAATTAAAATTAATGGCGTAAACATTAAGGATATTGACCTCCAGTACCTTAGGGAGAGGATAGCATACGTCCCTCAGGAGGTGGCCCTATTCGACAACACCGTGGCCTACAACGTGGCCTACGGTAGCAGTAGGAATGTTGAACCCTGGGAGATAATCGCCGCCTGTAAGGCAGCTAGGATCCACGACGAAATAATGCAACTGCCACTAGCCTACGACACTAACCTAGGTGAGAGGGGTTCATCCCTTTCAGGTGGACAGAGACAAAGGATATCCATAGCTAGGGCCATTATCAAGCAGCCGGACATAGTCATACTTGACGAGGCCACTTCAAACCTGGACGTGATTAATGAGGCTGAGGTCTACAGAGCAATAATGAACCTAGCTAAGGGTAGGACTACTATATTCATAACCCACAGCTTCGTTGAGGTCATGAGTGCCGATAGGGTCATAGTCATGGCTAATGGTGAAATAATAGAGGATGGGAAGCCAACTGAGTTAATAGCTAGGAGGGGTGCATTCTACCAGATGTTTAAGGACCAACTGGAGTTATTCACAGGTGAGTTAAGGTTACTTAAAAGTGAGGATGATAAAGGTGCGTTAACGCTGGCTGACTACGTCAAAGACGTAATGCTTGACCTCAATAAGGCTAGTGTTAAGGTTAAGCCAGGCAGTAGGAGGAGCCTAGTGACGCTAGTGGTTAATGGGGAAGTGTACAGTGACCTTAAACCCAAGTTACCGTTCCCAATATCCCGGCCCGAGTACGTCATACTCTACGATAGGAATGGTAATGAGAGGTTCATGATAAGCGACTACAGGAAGCTTGATCCAGAATCCGTTAAGCTGCTTGAGGAGGCGATAATGCTAAATAACTTTAAACCAATGACATTAAGCATCAAGAGGATTGACGTCAAGGGTGATGAACTGGAGTGGCACCTGGTAACCAACTATGGTGAGGTTACGGTTAGGACAAGGGGTAGGAGAAACGTGATACTCATGGACAGCAGGTTAACGTTAATTGATGTACATGATAACGTGTATGAGATTGACCTTAAGAAGCTGGATAAGGATAGCCTTAAGCTGGTGGCTGAAACCATCTAGGCCCTTGGCCATTCCCACCCTAGATTAACCCTAGTTCAGATTCTATGGAGATGAGTACGGAGTTGACGACGTGGCTTGTCGTCAATGGTAATCCGCCAGCTAGGCTGAAGACCCTGCTTGCAAGTGACTTGACCTCACCACCCACATTACCCCTCGGCATCCCACCCACCATCACCACCGCCCCACCATGCCCAATTATCAGCCTAGCCAGCTCAGAGACCTTAATTGGTTCACCATCCCTCTCGAGTAGTATGACCAGCGACTCACCCATCGACCTAACTAAGTCACCCAGTGGCGTATTGATGAGCCTAATTAGCCATTTGCCACCTGGGGGTACTGAACCATATTTAAAGAGCTGCTCCATTAAACCGATGAAGTTAAGGTAATTCTGCGGCGGCCTTTCTCCCTGTGCAAACTCAATAACCCTCCCATCCACGGTATGTACGTAAACACTCAACATACCCTTGATAGCCAGTATGCTATTTAATGAATCCAGGAGAAACTTGTGGACTATGTCTGGCCTACCCCTACTCTCCTTATCTTTAAGTCCACCCATGGCCTTGAAGTGAAGTGCCTTATCGAGGGGCATGTAGTTGGGGTCCCTACCAAGTCTCCTAGCAACCTTAACAACACTCTCATTCCCCCTCAGCTCCGGGGGTATTGGCTCTAATGCCGCGTTAACTAGTATGAGCCTTAGTGTTAGCATCACTGCGTAGCCTAACGGTGGTTACCGTTAAGAGGTTTTAGCGTAATTAACCCAGGTTAACTCCCTATTCCCTTACAGGTGGGCGTGGGCGCATTTTTGCGATTTCACTAATGGCGTTGCTCTCCCTCAGTAAGTCCCTTATAGACACAACCCCCATAACCCTGCCTTCATCATCAACAACCACCACATGTCTAATGCGCCTCTCATTCATCAACTGAGCTATCTTAGTCGCATCATCGTAATACTTAACGGTGGCTATGTTGCCCATAGTCCCTACCTGCTCCACCACGGCCCTACTAATATCTACACCCTTAGCCAACGCCTTGATCACATCCCTCTCGCTTATAACTCCCAGAACCTTCATGTCCTCGGGGGAGTTAACCACCACAACTAGCCCTACGTTATTTTCAGCCATTAGCCTAATCGCCTCTGAAACAGGGGAGCCAACTTTAACTACTATCGGTTTTTTATTGGCTATTAACTCAGAGGCTTTCATATTAACCTAAATTATTTAGTGTTTTATAAACTTAACTGTTTACTGAGATCGGTAATCCTATTGATTTACTAGTGATTCACTTGGTTCACTCAATCACCTGGCCGATATCCTTACCAATCATGTAGCCCCTAATGTTAAGGCCCCTTAGGCCCTTCAGTGAGCATATAAGCTCCTCAGCCTTATTCATTGAATCCCTCCTAACCGCCACATCGAATTCCTCCTTGGCCACTTCAATGAACTCTAGACCCCACTTATCTGCGTGATACTGCGTTATGAAGCCGTAGTCAGCCTCGCCGTTGAGTATGGCCTTGGCTACGTCATCGTGGGTCCAGGCAACTTTGCTGATTGCAGGTGGATTACTGACACCCATTTCTCTTAACCATGCCTCGCTTAGTATCCTGGTTCCTGAACCTGGGTTCCTCTTAACCATCACAAGCCTACCCCTCTTAATTTTGTCAACAAGGTCCCTCAGGTTTAACCTGCCCAGGCTATGCCTATACCCTATCCCAATCACCCTACCATAACCCCTCACCAGGGTGACCTCATCTAGGACGCCTAGGGATTTTAGGAAGTTTAGGTTGCTTCCATACACTGAGGATAGGTGTATGCCGGCGATCTGGGCCTTATTAACCAGCAGCATTGATAAGCCATTCACTGAACCAACCCAGGTAATGGATGCGTAGTCGCCTATTAAGTTGGAGAGCAGTTCATCATGACTGCTGGCTGCTATGAGCCTACCCTTAAACTCATCGTCCTTGAAGGTTAGGAGAAGCTCCTCACCAAGTCTCGTTAACCTACTGTAGCCACCACGTGAACCACCCCTAACACCCTCGATTAATGCCTCCGACAAGGCGGTCTCGGCTTCCCTAATCAGCCTGAAGGCTGTTGAGTAGGGCATGTTCAATAGCTTGGCAGCCTTACTGAGTGAACCATACTTCTTAACTAGGCTAAGTAGTTCAATAACCTCAACCCTAATATCCACACCCCTAAACCTAACCGTTGCATTTGGCATTACTTAACGGCCCAGGTTACCGATGGTGATAGGGTTTATAAAGTCAAGCTCATTCGGCTATTTATGATAATATGCACCACGGTTAATGATGATTACAGGGTTGAGGTTTTCTCAAGGGCAACCAAGTTAGTGCTGGTGGATACCAGCAGGGGTGTTATCCACGTTGAGGATAACCCAGCCCTCCAAAGCACTAACAGGAGACCCACGGTGGCTAAGAGGTGCGTGGAGTTGGGGGCTGACGTCGTCATTGCGCCGCATGGGTCTATATGCTACCCATCCTACCGCATACTTAAGCAGCATAATGTTAAGGTTTACGTAACGGAACCAGGCCTAGACCTAAGTAGCATAAGTGCCATACCCCTTAACCACTGGGAGGTGTTCTACTCAAGTATAATTGCCATGTTGGAAAGGCTGAGTGGGTATTAACATGCCCACCGCCCTAATGGTAATACCCCCAATTGCGAATGGGGAACTGCTAAGAATCATAGTCAACCATGCTGAGCATAACCTAGCCGAGGCAGGCTTCAACAGCGTAGTGTTTTGTGGACCGCTTAAGGGCGTATACGGCCCTGGCTTGGCTAAATTAACGGTTTACATCGACCAATGGTACTCGTCATCGAGGGGTATATTGATGAAGTGTGGTGAAGCCGGTTTAACGCCACCGATAATGCTAATTAGGGGTACCCAACCATACTTAAGCTCAAGCACCTACGCTAAGCTACTTTGGGCTCTAAGATCCTTTAATAGGCCCATAGTTGTGCCGGCTAGGGGTGGTAAGGGGTTAAGCACGCCTGTACTGGTGGCTAACGTTAAGCTGTTTAGGGGGTTGGTTAAGTTAAATCGTAGGTTTAAATTGGCCAGTGCCATGGTTAAGTTCCTCATTGAGAATAGACGTGATGTGCTAATGGTTGAGGTTGATGACAAGTGCCTAGGTGTGAGAGTTAGCCCATTGGCCTGCCTAGGTGTGGTGCAGCAATAGCAGTAATCCTTTCAACTACGTCTTGAACCTTCCCATTGGCCAGAGGGGCTAATAAGCAGGTTAAGGTGAGACCTTTGCCGAGAATTCCCTAACCATTTTAATTAGTTCACCCTCATTAGGCGGTAGCTCGATATTCGGTAGGTAGTTGCTTATCTCATGCCAAATTACCGGGTTATCCCTAAACCTGTAGTCCATGAAAACTATGAAGACCCTATCCTTATCCGACCTCAACCCTCTACCAATGGCCTGTTTAACCTTAACCAGGGCATTCCAAGTGTATACAGCATGCCAGGCATCATCGTAGTTGGCCCTAGACTTAACAACGTCAACGAGGCCATTCATGAAGTCGTTGGGTTCTGGATAAGGTACACCGACTATGGCCACTACATCAATGTAATTAACATCGTTGAGCCTAAATTCAATGCCCTCAACAAGCTTACCGCCAGCCACGGCTAGGATGAGCTTATGAGGATTAGCCTTCATTGACGCTAATACTTCGTCGATGGTGGTTGTGCCTATCTCCACCACCAGATCTACATCATGCCTAATGTACTTCCTAGTGGCCTTAAGCGTGTCGTAGGATGGGAAGACCGCCAGCACGCTATGCTTAACAGCATCGTAAATGTCCATTAGGGTTTGGGCAATCCTACTGTACTGCTCCTCACCCCTCTCAGTATACTTAGTGGTGACCTCCCCGTATATGGCTGCCTTAACGTTGGATGGCTTAATGTACTCCATTAGGCCTATCCTCAATTCACTCACCTTAACGTTAACCCCAAGTAGGCTGGTGAATAACCTAGTGGGGGGCATGGTGCCGCTCATGGCTATGAAGCTATGGGCATTATTTATAACACCCGACGCCGCGACTGAGGGATCCATTAACCTACTCACCACAGCCTTACCCTCACTGCTCATTGACAGGAAGAGCGCCTTATCCTTAGGCATCTTTATTATTGACCTGTAGAAGTCTATTATGTCACTCAACGCAGAGCCAGCGAGTAAAATGCCCCTACTCCTCTTAGCCATCAACACCTCATCGAGCGCCTCATCTAGGTATTCAATGTCATTGAAGTACTCAAGCACCTTCGATGAATCGGTCCTCCGCTCACTCTGTTCACCCAAGTCGGTGAATAAATCCCTAAAGAGGGCCCTCAACGACGCTAAGGCCCTTAAGGCCCCGGCTTTAATGTTAATGTCCTCTATGAACTTCCTCACATCCGACATAGCCGCCTTAACCATGGACTCTGTTAAGTACTGGGTATTTAGGTCCAGTATGGCGTATGGTAGGTTATGGGCTTCATCTATTATAAGGATTGACGACTTCAGGTCTAGGTCAACCACCTCTGGGGCGTTTAGGGAAAATAGGTAGTAGTACGACAATATCACAACCTTAGCGTCACCTATAAGCATCCTCGACGCGTCGTAAGGACACACGCCTAGCTTACACACAGACTTAACGTAATCCGCCGGTGACTCTAAACCAGCCACGGTATCCATGAATAGGCTGCCGTCAATGCCACTCTCCCTCAACCTAACGTGGTAGCTGCATTGCCCAGTCCTCTTTAGGTAGTTGCATTCCATGAGGAAGTCCCTATACGGCAGCCTGGAGGTTGAGGATATGCAACACATCCTTGCCCTATTCCTAATGAGGACGTACGGTATGAAAATCCCCTTAATCTTAAACAACCTACTAATCTCCCTCATGGGGACTGCGGCCTGGTTATTAGTCCTAATCATGTAAACTATCTTCACGGGCTCACCCTCACTATACGCCAAAGCCGCTGCCAGGGCGGCAGCTGTCTTACCAACCCCGGTGGGCGCCTCAACAATAATGCCCCTACCCTCACCTAACTCATTGTATATGAAGTCTGCGATCTTAGCCTGCAGCGGCCTCCAATCCCCATACGGCAGATACCTACTCACCTTGGTGTTAACCATTAAGCCTAACGTTAACGGAGGCCCTGATTTAAAAACCTATGGTGCATCATTAAGGTCCATTAACGTAAGGCACATTCACATAACCCCAACTCGATACAGCTAAAACCAAGCATCATTCAACCCATTGCCCACTTACCTATGAGGATGAGCAGGGTTAGGCTACTTAGGGTGATGAGTCACTAAGCTTAATTAAGGCTGAGTCCAGGGTACGTGCGATGAGGGTGGTGATTGTCGGTGGGGGCATTGCGGCTGTATTCACGGCGCATTACCTAACCCTAATGGGCGTTGAGACGGTTGTCGTAGGTGACCGGCCCAAGTATCCATTAACCACTCTTGTCCTAACGCAGTCAATGCCCCATGTTGATGATATACTCCTAGCCAAGGAGAGCCTTGAGGCTTATAGGCAATTCACGAACCCCAGGCCTATAACCTCAATAGACATAATGCCCAGGTGGGTTAGCCTTGATCCACTTAAGCTGGCTGGAGTAGAGTATAGGATTATTGAAGATGCCGAGTGGGTTAGGTTAAACAGTGATGAGTTCATAGTGGAGACCACGGACTATCTGATACCAGTTAGGCGTGTGGTGAATTACCTGAGGGGTAAGTTAAGGGTTATCAGGGCTAAGGCACGGTTAAAGGTTGTAAATGGCTCACTGGTGGTTATCGCCAATGGCGTAAGGTACACGGGTGATGCTGTGGTGTTGGCTGCGGGGCCAGGTAACTCTGACCTAGCCTCACAGGTTGGTTTAAAACTACCCCTAAGGAGGTACCAATGCTATGCGTCGCTTATGACCGGGCCGAGTAGAGTAATGAAGCTGAGCATAGGTGACGACGTGCTTGGGTGGTATAGCAGACCATTCGTACTAGGATTATTCATAGCCGGTGACGGATGCGGTAAACCTGGCGAACGGGCACCGTTGGACTATGGCTGGCGCATAGCCCGTTTAGTGTCGAGGAGGTTTGGCTGGGCAATACCCATCCTAACTAGGTCGGGGACCTGTGAGACATCGCCAAGTGGAGGCCCGGTGTACGGTGAGGTTAAGGATGGGCTCTACGTCCTCGGGGGCTTGGACGGCTACGGCTCAATGGTTGGCCCGGCATTGGCGAGGAGGTTAGCTGAACTGGTGGTTACCGGTAAGGCGCCTATTGACGATTATAGGGTGGAGAAGTACCTAGACTTCAACGGGGACTGGGACCCATGCGCCGTGGAGAGGCATAACTGGCTCACCGTGGTTAAGCAACAACTTAAGCCATAGGCAACCACCCACTTAATGAAAGCTTACTGGTCCTCGTGGAAGAATACGCGCATAGGTTAACAGTTAATGGTGCTAAATAACTTTAATTATCGATAGACCGAACAATATGAGTAGTATCGCATCTGTTGTTAAGCAGTATAGGCAGTAGGCGCCCTTCTTGATCTGTAGGTAAATGCCCCATGCACCAATGACTAATCCAACTAGTGATAGGGCGGCCACGTATAGGTGTAGGTTAATGGCTATTAGAAACGCCATTAAGGCTAACGTAACCATGGCCCCAACGGCCATGAGAAGCCTAATCCTCCTAGGCACCAGGAAGCTGAATAACTCGCAGTTGAAAACCCCAGGTAGGCAGGCGTTTACCCTCCTGGAGTTCTCATACACGTAGTAAGCCATCAAAGCAGACCCAGCCACTGGAAGCGCAATCAGAGGGTTCATAGGCCCACGGGTAATGAGGGTTATTAAGGTTGAATGAGGCTTGCTTAAAATGCAGTGGTTAACCTATTTTATAATTCATGTTAAGTCCACGACTTAAGGTTAGGTGGTATGTTTTTAAACATGGCTCAAATGATTGAGTTATGGAGCCAGGTGGCAGGAGGGTTATGGGTAGGAAGTACATGGTTATAATACTTAAGGTTAGTGACGACGCTGAGATTAACCAGTATAACAAGGAGTTTGTGAAGAACCTCCTAAGTGAAAGTATTGCATGGTGGCACAGTTATCTGGGCGTTAATGATAATTTATCACTGGACAAGTGGGGTATATACCTAGTGGAGTGGGCTGACGAGGTTATGGTGGCTAGGATTCTTAACGCCCTTGGTAGGGGAAGGGACTACATCGAGGGTAAGATATGAGGACCCATTAAAGGACCAAGGATGGGTGCATTGGGGATTACTTTAAATTACGCACATTAGTGGATGTAGTTACTCACATCACTTAGGGCTCAATTAAATCTAGTTATTTATTGGCTAAGCCTAATGCTAATTAACTCATCGTAAAGCCTCTCCAAGTCCCCTAAAACCCTTGGGCTCAGGTAACTGCCGTCGGCCGCCTCAACGTACTCCTCAAGCTCCTTAATCGATGTCACGGTGACTATCACTGTTGATACTGGGTAGGATAGGACGAACTTCAGGGCTAGTTGACTCAGGGTTATGCCCAGTTGATCGCTGATGGGCTTAATATACTCATCAACTATGGCTTTGGCCTTAATTAACCAATCCCTCCTCCTCAGGCTCCTGTGGTCACTGGGTGGGAAGCTTTGGGTGAAGTTATTCGTCAGTACGTTTGAGGCATGTGGAACCCTGGTTATTAATCCAACACCCCTATCAACACCTGCACGTATCAATGTCCTACCGGGCTCCTGTTCCAGGGCGTTGAAGACGAACATTATTGACTCGTAACCCTCCTCAATGGCGGCTAGGCCTTCATTAAGTACGTTGACAACGGGCAAGTCTCGCCATTTATGGCGGGGTTGTGCCACTATGTGGGTTTCACGGCAATGGGTTTATAAAATCCAGCTTTGCTGGGGTTTTCGGTACTCGGGGTGGTGCCCCCGAGAGGAGGTTTCCTACGTTAGATGAGCCGGTGGGGCAATACCCCACCATTCATCACCACCCCGAGGCGAAACCAATAACCCCCAAAGAGGGGGCAACGCCCAAGACCCCAGCAGTGAAACCCCGCCCTTTTGGGCGGGAAGGGGGTCATTAACCTTACCCCCTCGTGTTGGTGAATGTTGTAACTAACCTTAGTGAAGACATTGACGTCATAACCCCTCAATTCCTTGCCCAAAACCCTCTCACTTAGGCCATTACCATATACGTCGGCTGTGTCGAAGGTGTTCACCCCCAGGTCCAGTGCCCTCTTTATTATCGCCCTGGCATCATCAAGGGGCACATCACCGTACATGCCTCCTATGAACCAAGCACCAAGCCCAATCTCAGACACTGTGAGGCCAGTTTTACCCAAGGCCCTATACCTCATTAAGTTTCACCATACAGTTGGATTTAAATCGCTTCTGAGCCTCACACAAGGGCATTCAAATAGGGAAAGGTTTATCTATGTTTATGACGCTGATCTGGGTGGTGGACTATGAGGTTGGTGGCATTAGGCATATTAATGGTGGTCATGCTTTCGCTGGTATCCTTAATCGGCCTAGGGGTTTACGTCCCCTCACCACCTACGCCACCGGTTTACGTTACCAAATCCTACGTGGTGTCGATGAACCTCGCCCACTCGGAGCCACCCTTATCCTACGTGGAGTCCCTTAGGCTTAGTGAACCGTTAACCTACAGTGAACTGGTTAGTGAGGAGAATGCCACAGCCCCTTGGATTGGGGTCGCCAACCTAAGCTTCACCCTGGTGATAACCAACGCCACCCCAACGCCCTACCCCATTGTGCTTAAGTCAACGTCACTCAGTAATAGTACTGGGGGTGTTAGGTGGATCCTCAATGTAACCTACCCCCTTAACGGTGGGTTGCAGAATCCGCTTACACTTGAGGCCAGGTGGTTCGTATTAATCACCACGCCCATTAACGGCCTTAACTACACCGTGTACGCCTTTGAAACGGGCTACGAGACCCTGGGTGAGGTTTTAGGCAACTTAACGGTGCCCGGGGGCTACCTGTTGATGTATAATGGCTACAGGTACAGCCTATGGCACCACTACCTCTACGAGGGCTCACTCCACTACGTCGTCTCCCTACCCGGCGTGGTTACGTTCTACGCCTGGTTTGGTAATGACCTAAACACCAACAGTAGGGTTATGCCGCTCCCCCCTGAGGTTAATGAGCAGGGGGAGTTCCCATCATACCTAAGGTACTTCACTGTGGAATTGAATCAGTACGTTAATTATACCACTGTCTACTCCGCAACGGCCGGTGTCAATTACGTGTTGGGTAATGAAACTGACTATGGTTACGACATATTCGGTGTGCCTAGGTTAGCTCCACTGGGCCCCTTAACCTACTACACACCACTGATACTATACCCCAATGGTACTTTAATTAACCCATCATGCATGCCGTTAAGCTACGGGCTAAGTGTTGTGTTTCAATTTGAGAATCCTGCATACGGCACCTTCACACCAATCACGCTTTTCAACGAGACCTCTCAGGCAACCGGCTTAACCTTAATTAACGGATCATTACTGCTTGGCGGCTTCTTAATCAGCTACGACTTCTATAACCTAGCCAAAATACTGGCAACTCCACTTAATGGCCTACTAACCCAGGGGGTTAACTATGCTGGGTGCGAAATCCAGGTAGGTAACTTAGACGTACCCGCTAAACTGTTTAATGAAAGTCTAGTTAAGGATAATGTCCAGGATGGTTCAACTAAGGGGGCCACTGTTCATGTATTGTTCATGGCATGGTTATTAAGGTTACTTAAACTAATTAATATTGCTAGGGTTTTATTAAGCTAAACCATGTTCTTATTAAGCACTTAGATGGTTAAAAAGGTGTATTCTTACCTTGAGCTAGTGCGTGGGGTAACAAACGGTAAATGCTTATTAACGTCCTACATGAACTTAACCCTGTGCCTAATGATGAAATCAGGATTGAGAGGGATAGGATTGAGAAGAGGAGGTTTAGGATAAAGGATATTGACCAGCTTAAGCTGGTTGATGATGTTTTCAACGAATACACCCTTAAGGCCCTTTACGAGTTAATGAACAGGAGAATCGTGCTTGAGGTTTATGGGCCAATTGCGCAGGGTAAGGAGGCTAAGGTAATATGGGGTAAGGACTATGATGGTAGGGACATTGCGCTTAAGGTTTATTACACATTGGCTAACAGGTTCATTAATAGGGACCTTTACATAATGGGTGATAGGAGGTTCACCCGCAAGCCAAGTAACCCATTTAAGTTCGCCAGCATGTGGTGTAGGAAGGAGTTTAGGAACATGAAGAGGGCCTACGATGCCATGGTCACGATACCTAGGCCAATAGCCTTCCACAGCAACATACTCGTCATGGAGTTCATAGGTGATGGAGGTGTGCCTGCACCAGCCCTAAAGGATGCGCCCCCGGAGGATGCACAGGCGGCTTACATCGATGTAATTCTCAACGTGGAGAAGGCCTTCATTGCCGGTAGGCTCATTCACGCGGATTTAAGCGAATACAATATCCTGAATTGGAACGGTAAACTATTCATAATAGACTGGGGGTCGGCTGTGGATGTCTCACACCCAAACCTAGTGGAGTTGTTAACCAGGGATATTAGAACCATAAACAGGTTTTTTGATAAACTGGGTGCATCAACAATAGGTGAGGAGGAGTTGGTTGACGCATTGATCAAGAGGAGTAGGGGAAAGTATGAGTTCGTTGATGGCAGGTTAATTGTTGACGGTGAAGACTTGTTGAGTTACCTCAAGTTTAACGTTAAGTGACGGACTGCACATGCTACTTTCCCACCATTTCACTTAACATGTTAAATCAACGCCTAAACTGTGTATATCCACTGTAACTGTGGTAAACGTATTACTGCGCCAATGATTAAGTACAATATTTTGGTTTAAAATCTCTTTAAAAGGAGTAATGTTTAAAAGGATTAAGTTAAGTGAGGTGCAATGGCTAGGAAGTACGTGTTAACGTTCGAGGAGGCAAACCCAGATGATGTTAAGCTCCTCGGAGGTAAGGCAACAAGCCTAGTACTAATGACTAGGCTGGGCTTACCAGTACCCCCAGGCTTCACAATAACGACGGCGGCCTGCAGGGAGTATTATAGGAATGGCGAGAAGTTACCGGAGGGGTTAATGGATGAGGTTGTCGAAGGTATAAGGTACCTTGAGGCTAAAACTGGCAGGAAATTCGGCGGTGAGGATAACCCACTACTGGTCAGCGTCAGGTCTGGTGCTGCGGTTTCAATGCCAGGCATGATGGATACGGTGCTTAACGTCGGTTTAAACGATAGGACCCTACAGGGCTTCATAAGGTTCATAGGGAGCGAACACGCGGCCTACGATGCATACAGGAGGTTCCTGGCGATGTTCGGTAGAATAGTGCTTGGGATACCTGAGGAGGAGTTTAACAAGCCGCTCGAAGAGATTAAGAGGAAGTACGGTGTTAAGGAGGACCCCGAGATACCGCTACAGGGCCTTAAGGAGCTTGTCGAGATCTATAAGCAGGTTTACCTAAGGAGGGTGGGTAGGATTATTGATGACCCATGGGAGCAGTTAAGGCTGTCAATAGAGGCCGTCTTCAAGTCGTGGAACTCGCCGAGGGCTAGGTTCTACAGGGAGGCGAATAAGATAACCCCAGACATAGCCGACTGCACGGCGGCATCAATAGTCACCATGGTCTTCGGCAATGCTGACTGGAGGTCAGCAACAGGCGTGGTCTTCTCAAGGAACCCAGCCACGGGTGAGGATGAACTCTACGGGGAGTACCTACCCTACGCCCAGGGTGAGGACGTCGTAGCTGGTATTAGGACGCCTAAACCGATTTCAGAGCTTAAGAAGGAGATGCCTGAGGTCTATGAGCAGCTCTACAATGGGGTTAAGCTCATTGAGAGGACTAAGAAGGCAGTCCAGGACGTGGAGTTCACGATTGAGAAGGGTAAGCTCTGGTTCCTACAAACCAGGAACGCCAAGATGAACCCGCTGGCCATGATTAAGGTTGCCGTTGACATGGTTAAGCAGGGTTGGATGACTAAGGAGGAGGCTGTCATGACCATTAAACCCCAGCACATACTGCAGGTCCTCTACCCAAGGATTGATGAGACCAAGGCACCTAAGCCAATAGCCAAGGGCATAGCCGCATCGCCAGGTGCCGTGAGTGGGCAAGCTGTCTTTGACCCAGATTCAGCGGTGGAGTGGGCTAAGGCAGGTAAGAGGGTGATTCTGGTTAGGGAGGAGACTAAGCCCGATGATGTGCATGGCTTCTACGCCTCAGTGGGCATACTGACCAGTAGGGGTGGTGCAACAAGCCACGCAGCAGTGGTGGCTAGAGCAATAGGCAGGCCAGCCGTGGTGGGGGCAGAGGGCCTTAAGATAGACTACTCCACGAAGACCGCTAGGGCGGGTGACGTGGTTATTAAGGAGGGTGACTGGATCACCATAGATGGCTTCACCGGCAACGTCTACGTCGGCCAGGTCCCAACCATTGAGCCAAAGCTGCCACCTGAGTTTTACGAGTTACTTGACATGGCCGACTCGGTGTCCGTGTTCGGGGTTAAGGCTAATGCTGATACGCCCGAGGATGCATCCATAGCCAGGAGGTTTGGGGCTAAGGGAATCGGCCTACTTAGGACTGAGAGGATGTTTAGGGCACCTGGTAGGCTTGAGTTATTCAGGAGCGTGATACTGTCCACCAACGCAGATGAGAGGAGGGATGCCTTAAATAAGCTAGCAGAGTTAATGAGGAGGGACTTCGAGGAGATATTCGAGATAATGGAGGGTTACCCAGTCACCGTTAGGCTCTTCGACCCACCACTTCACGAATTCCTACCAAACATAGAGGAGCTCGTGGCTGATGTAACAAGGGCAAGGGTCTTGGGTAAGCCTGACGTTGAGAAGGAGTCCCTGCTGGCCAGGGTTAAGGCTCTAATGGAGGCTAACCCAATGATGGGTCATAGGGGTGTTAGGCTAGGCATAACCTTCCCAGACATTTACGCAGCCCAGGTTAAGGCAATACTTGAGGCCGCCCTTGAACTCAAGAAGAGGGGTAAGATCGTACAGGTCCAGATAATGATACCACAGGTTTCTGAGTACAAGGAGCTTGAATACATCATAAACAACGTCATTAAACCAACGGCCGAGGACGTGTTTAAGAGGTATGGTGACCGTGTGGAGTTTAAGGTCGGCACAATGATGGAGACTGTCAGGGCTTGCCTAACGGCCGATAAGATAGCCAAGGTCGTGGACTTCATGAGCTTCGGCACCAATGACCTAACGCAGGCAGTCTTCAGCTTCAGTAGGGATGACGTGGAGAACAAGTTCATGAGCCAGTACCTCAGCCTAGGCATACTACCCTACGACCCATTCATGACCATTGACCGTGATGGTGTAGCCAAGCTCATGAAGATAGCCGTGGATTTAGCTAGGAGCGTTAAGCCAAATATTGAGATTGGTATATGCGGTGAGCATGGCGGTGACGCGGACTCCATTAGGATACTCGCCGAGGTGGTTGGCAGGGGCTTGGACTACTTCAGCGCGTCGCCGTACAGAGTCCCAGTGGCTAGGCTTGTAGCCGCCCAGGAGTCACTTAAGATACTCGGTAGGGCGCCTAAGATCGCTGAATACTAGCGGTATTAAAATCCCCTAGGTGTCCTTAAACCTCAGTGCCTTTTCCTTAATCTCAATTATAGGATGCTTAAGGTAATTGATAATACCAGTGAACACAGGGCCGCCCCGTATAGCCGCCGCTATGGTCTCGGTCTCACTTGTGTAACTCATAAACAAGTTAACCGCATCCCTAAGTGGGTTACTGGAGCCCTCCGCCTTTAATGCATCAATTATGTTGACGTCAACGCTCCTTAGACCAACTGGGTTATCCTTATCAAGGTTGAGGTAATCTATTATATCATCCCTTATTTGATAGGCAACCCCAAGCCTCTCCCCAAGTAGCCTAAGTAGGCTGGCGACGTCATCGTTAACATTGGCCACGTAGCCGCCTAGGGCTATTGCAGCGGCTATCAGGGATGCGGTCTTATTCTCAACTATCCTCATGTAGATGTCCATATTGATTTTGCCGTTTAACTTATATTCAAGCTCATATGACTGGCCTATGGCTAACCTTAAGGCTGCGTTGGCGAGCTCCATGGTCACCTTCATGGTCTTGGACTTAAGTGAGTACTCTATGGCCTTAGCTATAAGTAGATCGCTCGCTAATATGGTGTACTCGGCACCATACCTCTTAAATGGAGTTTCAGAACCCCTCCTAACCAAGTGGCCATCTATTATGTCATCCTGGAGTAGGGAAGCCATGTGTATTAACTCCACGGCTATGGCTGGGTTAATGGCGTCATTAACGTTGCCGCCTAGCGTATGTGCGGTTATTAGGGTCAATAGTGGCCTAATCATCTTACCCTTATTACGTATGTAGTGCATTGTCGATTCCCTAAGGTTAGACGGCATACTGACACCCTTAAGCAAGCCATCAAGTTCATTAGTAATTAATCCCAATGCATCAATAACCTCCCTAGGCAATACCGCCTCAAGGGCCATATTCAATCATCGAATGCATAATGTACGTTTTTATATTTTCCGCAGCTTGGGATTTAATATGCCCTGTATGTTGATTTGTAGTTCCTGTACAGATACCTTACATCATCAAGCGTGTAATCCTTAAGTATGGGTCTAATTGACCTGAAGTTATCGACAAGGTTTGGGTCTATCTCCGCCACAACAACATCCTCCTCGTAGTACTTAGCCTTTGCAATAACCTCACCCAGTGGGTCGACGATGAAGCTCCCACCAAAGAAGCCCAAGCCATCGTACTGGCCCACCGTGTTCACGTAGACGACGTAGGACACGTTCTCCATGGCCCTAGCCCTAATGAAGGTTTCAAAGTGCGTCCTAGACATATCAGGCGCGGCGCTTATGTAGAACTGGACCTTGGCCCCTTTAAGCATGAGGGATCTGGATATTTCCGGGTAGAAGGCGTCGTAGCATATTGCTAAACCAACTTTAACGCCATTTATTGAGAAGACTGGCACATCACCCCTACCCACCCCAAAGTACCTGGCCTCATCAAAAACCCCGTAACTTGGCAGGTGCCTCTTCCTGTAGAGTGAGATTAAGCCCTCCTCACCCACGGCTATGGCTGAGTTATACACAACGCCGGTGTCCCTGTCCCTCTCAGACATACCCGTTATTATAGTGCATCTACCCTCCCTAGCTATGTTGATTAACTCATTAACGATTTTGCCATCGAAAGGCTCAGCCAACTGTAGGTGGAGGTCCTTGGACATGTAGCCATGGATGTACTGCTCAGGGGTTACTAAGACATCGTTACCATCACCCCTGCAATTCTTCCTAGCATAATCCCTAAGCCTACCTATGTTGTACTCTGGGTCTCCTAATTTACTTGCGTATTGAAGCATGTGAATCCTCAGCATAGTGGGTGTCTTGCCCAGGAAGTTAATAAGCCTTATTTAGAACTGTAATAGGCTGTTTAACCCTGACCACCTCCTCCGCCACCGGCGCTAGCGGCCGTCTTCTTACGTTGAACACCGGCAACCGGCCCAAGCCTACCAGTTGTCCTCGTCCTCTGCCCCCTAACCTTTAAACCTAGGTTGTGCCTAATGCCCCTCCATGAGAGTATGCGCTTCTCCCTCTCAATATCGTTCCTAGCCGCCAGTATCAGGTCGGCGCCTATCAGGTGGATGTTCCTGCCCGTCTCAGGATCCTTAGGCCTATTAACGAACCAACCTGGGGCAACCTGGTGCAGGTTTCTAACACTCCAGTCAAGCTTCCTAACCATATCCTCACTTAACTCACTCAACCTAACCAGTGGGTTAATGCCCAGGTTCCTGCATATTGCCATAGCAGTCGATATACCGATACCCTTAATTCTAGCTAAGGCATAGGCAACAGCCTTAGACCCATCAAGGTCAGTATCCCCTATACGCACTATCTGCCTACCCTGACCAGTCTCAGCCATTAATGAACTAAACTAACCACCCTTTATAAGCATATCTCAATTTAAGGAACCCCACAAAAGTGAATCCAAACCATGTTAACCGGGTTGGATAATCTGACCCCTTCCCCGCCCAAGGGCGAGGGTTCCTTGGGGTCTTGGAGGTTACCCCCTTTGGTGGGGGCTACTGAACCCTAGTAGGGCAGGAGTTAATAAACCCAATACATAAGACCCACATAGTGGGATAACCCCACCCTAAAGGGCGAGGTTTGCCCACTCGTTATCATGAACATTATTTTCATCAGCTATATAAATATGGCATACTGTGTAATGCATGCTAAATTTATGATAAAGAAACTTGAAGTAGCATCTGCAAATGGTGCGGGGGGTGGGATTTGAACCCACGCAGGCCTACGCCAACGGGACCTCAACCCGCCCCCTTTGACCAAGCTCGGGCACCCCCGCTTAAGTGGGCATATTACTTTGAGGGCTTATAAGGCTTCCCTCACAAACTACATGAACCACTTAAGTTTGGTTTAAACCTTGTTCCTTGGGCCAGTATGAACTCTTTAAGGGTTGATCCATTAGTTAAACCCTAGCTGCCCTATGATAATCTCTACGAACACGCTGAAACAGCTAGCTTTCCACAATAGGGGAGGTGGGTAACTACTCCGGTTGTAGGTTTATCCCATACGCTCTAAGTAACCTGTCCACCTCCTTCAGTGTCCCTGCCTCCTCCGCCAGCCTAAGGGTTAGTGGTATGTTTAGGTTCACTAGGTTAAAGTTGCTCAGTAGCCTGGCGTAATCCTCCCTGTTCAGGGGTATTGAGGCTACGTAGTCCTCTAGGCTTATGTGTGGAAGTCCACCCACGTAGATTGCCCTATTCGAGAACCCAACAACCCCAACCTTAAAGACGCCGATATCTTCAGGTACCTTATCCACGTCGTCCACGTGGACAGCCACGTCATCGATTGCCGTAATTCCCTTAACCCTCCTCAGCATTGATAATGGGCCGCAAACCACCTCAACAATGCTCCTCAAGTCCCAGTAAACCTCATCGCAGGTTGGCATGTTTACTTAAAGCGATACCTTGTAGCCGAACTTCCTCACAATCTCCTTACGCTCCTTAGCGTCCTCAGGCCCCTCGACGCCTAGGGGTGAGTGCCCGTCAACAACCCCAATCACACCCCTGCGCTCTGGGGCTATCTCAGCCACTATTATGGAGAGTGGGTTACCGGTGGCGGCCAGTATCCTGGTGACCTCCCTTACGTTCTTAATGGCATTTAGGACGTTTATGGGGTAGGCATTCCTTATGAATATGACGAAGACGTGGCCTGCGGCTATTTTTGAGCATAGGTCTATTGCGGCGTTCCTGAGCTCCTCATCATTACCCTCATGTCTAATAAGCCTCTTCCCACTGGCCTCGCAGAACGCTAACCCAAACTTAATCCCCGGTACTGATGTGACTAGGGCTTCGTAAAGATCCTCAACCGTCATTATGAAGTGGGAGTACCCTATTATCACGTTTGAGTTGGGTGGGTACTTAACGTCCACGACCTCAAACCTGATGCTCATAGAAGCCCAGCTGAATTAAGGGATTTAAGCGTTAAGCTCACTTAAAGCGGGCGTACCACAATTACGGCTATTACCCAATTAGGGTTTCCTTAATCACCCTAGCTGCGTATGAGGCGTCATCCTCAGTGAAGTGGGGTGAGACCAATATGCCCAAGACCCTCCTGGCAGCCTCCTCCGTGTTCGGCAGTGGCTCGTATTTAATTCTCCTGCCGTAGAATGGGCATGACCATGGGCAACCCTTACCATGCCCAATCATATTGGTGAAGAGTGGTGTCCTGTAAAGTGGAGTTGGGTAGACCACGGTGACTGCCTCAAGCCCCTTAGCCTTAAGCTCCTCAACAACCTTATCCCTATGCTTCCTAACCCTGTCGGTGAGTAGGAGTTGGTATATGTGCCAGGCGTGCCTAACATAGGGCTTGGGCTTGGGTAAAATTAACAAGTCATTATCAAGGCTACTCAGCTCCTCCGTGAGGACCCTTGCGAAGGCCTCCTTCCTCCTAATAATCTCCTCAATCCTGAGGAGTTGG
>JAPWUH010000082.1 GCA_028275645.1 Caldivirga sp. | reverse complement strand
AAAGTCCCTTAACGCACCCTCAAGGACCCTCCAGTAACCATCCTCAAGCCAAACAACAAACTCATCAAAACCACCAAACCCACTGTAATCCGCTATCGGCTTACTAACCCTACCCCACATTACGCTGGCTAAAACAGTGTAGAATTCACGTGAGGATTTTGCGTCAAGCCCCTCAACAACAGGGTTAACCTCAATTGGGCTTGGCACCGTTGAGTGGTATTCGAGAATCTTTTCACCATAAAACTTAATCCACATGCCCTTTATGAATTCGCTTACACAGGCTTTATCTTCCTTATTTTCTTTTTTGCTATCTTTTATATTTTTATACTCGTTGCTCGTATAATCACAATCTTCACCACCATCTCCATAAATCACTATGAACCCGAAGCCCTGTGAGAACAATTCCCTAAGCCTATCCTTAACTCTCTCCTTAATCCTCGCCAGCCTAACATCGTCCTTAAGCAACTCCCTCAAATTACCGCTGGTGAGGTCAATCACAAATAACCTACCACCAGCACCAACCTCGATAGGCATAAGCAGAGTCAAGTCCTCGGAATGACTCACATGCTTCGGGTTAGGTAAGCCACCAATCGAAACCCTGTAAACCTCCCTAAGAACCCTCTTAAGAAACTCAATGTAGCCAAAACCACCAATACGCCTAGCAACGATCACCAACGCCCTATCAGGCACAACCCTACCAAGGCCAAATAGCAACCTATCCCTACTAGTAATGCCCTCAACCTCAGTTATTAACCTATCAATCTCACTGAGAGAGGCGGTAGACGCCGCCTCCCCGCTAACCCTTAGTGCTATGGTTGAGTTAAGCCCAACATCGTTAGGATTAATGAATGCCGGTTCACCAAGGCTCATGAACACCACTTTAACATCAGCTAAGTAACTAAGGTTCGTTGCAACTGGTGAACCTGGTAATGTGCCGTTTAAGCGTATGCCACTAATGGAACTGGGGTTAGTGCCGAAGTTAACGTTAACTATTGTGAGATTTGGTTTTAGGTTAAGCGGTGGGTTGGGTAGATTTGAGGCTAAGTTAATCCCCTTAACCCCAACCAAATCTGTAAACATGGGTTTAACCTGAGGAGGATTAGCTGATGCGCCAGTGGGTGCATTAGGTACCCTGGAGTCTAAGCCTACGCCCAACCTATCTAAATCACCATGTGCCTTAAAGGAAATAGTAGGCACTGTGAAACCTAGTGATGCGACGGTTGAATTCAGCTCAAGTTCATTAGGCTTAATGAGAACCCCCTCACCAGGGCTCGTGAAATTCACCTTAACGTCAGTAACGTTTCTAAGGCCACTAGCAGCCAGTGAGGCCGGTAACTCACTGTCTAGGTTAATATTGTTGATGGGGTTTAGACTGTTGAAGCTGACATTAGCTGCATCGAATTTAGGCTTAGGCGGCGGGTTTAGTTGAGTTGAGGTTAATCCAGGTGCGTTAACAGCGTTTGCACTAATGAACATTGGTTTAACCGATGCAAGCCTATCCAGTATGCTAACTGGTGCATTGGGTATGTTTGAGCCTAGGCTCACCCCCTGTCCACTTAAACCACCGTAAGTGTTGAAGGCCACCTTTGGTGCGGTAAAGCTTAACCTAACCTCAACTTCATCACCCCTCACACTCACGTAATTACCCACCGGTATACCCAAGACACCAATGTCAACACCACGAATGACATATATGATACTCTCCTCCTCACCCTCCCTACTAAGCTTAGCCTCAACAACGGGCTTAACCATATTAAATCACCCAAGGAACATATAGCCGTAAAGTCACTCCTTGAGCTGAAGTACGCATCTCTATTGTAAGGAGCCCTAGGAATAGTGATGGTGAAAAGTCCGTAACAAACTCAAGATAGTCTACCACTATTCTTCTTTCTGAACGCACATCTCTATCCATGATCTCTAATTTAACTTTACCATTACTTGAGGAAACCTCAATCCAATAAACATCCTCTGGCTTTAACCCCAACTTAGTGAGTAATACGTAGAGGTATTGCCTATAATTGTTAATGTACTTCATAAGCTCATTATCAACGTTAAAAATCTTAGAGTTCACTAATTCGATGTTAAGCTGGTATAGGCTGCTCAATAGCTTCATTATCAAGTCACCTGTGCTGCCCTTCTTATGGCCAACAATCGCCCATTCACGGTTCAACTCCTCGTTTAGGCCTGGGGTCAATATGTCACCTAGCCCGAAGCCGTACCTATACATTAGGTTTACTGACCCATTGAAGATGTCGTCGCAGTACATTAGCTTTAGGTATGGCTTTGGGGCTATCAGTGACTGCGTGAAGAAGGTTACCTTGTTGTAGAGTGGCAGTAGCTTCATCCCACTATTATAAACCTCAATGAATGCGTCAACCAAGTCCCTAGCACCGTTAACTGCGTACCGCTTTGGCTCTGGTGGGTTAATGTTAGCTGTGCTTAGTATGCTGGATACTGTTGAATAAAGTTCATTAACAATGTTCATCACCCTGCTTTCAAGCTCCTTCACCCCAATCCCACTACTGGCCTTGCTTAAGGCATTGTAATCGTAACCCTGGCCACCTGCGGCATAATACCTATACGTGTTGAGTAGTCTATTTAGGCTGTCTAGGTCTAGTCCAATTCCAAGTATCCTCCTGTAGAAGCTTGCCATTGAATTGCCTGGTATGCAATTCTCATCAACACTGGCCTTGGCCACGCAGTCAGGGTTAACACCACCAAGCAGGATCTCAAGGGCTAACGCACCATACTTAGGGTCATTGAAGGCCTGCTGCAGGTTACTTAAACTACCCAATAGGCCCCTCCTAGCGTATATGAAGCCGCTCACCGTTGAGTAGAATTCAGTAAATGGCTTTACGAAGAAATCCCTCCACCAATCCTCATTCCTGTAGTTTACTTCCGGTATCTTGGATTGGCACTCAGCCATTCCAATCACCCGGTTACCTTGTTCTTATACCCTTGTCCTTGTGGGCACTTGACTTTAAGCTCCCTATCATCAACGTCGATCCTGGCCCATATGCTGTTGCTGACTGGTTTAGTGGATAGTACGTTGTCTAGGAATGGTATTAGGTCGCTCCTCAACTGGTTTATGAAAGCCTCCAGGAAATCCTCACCGTAATTCGTACTTACCACTGGCTTGTATAGGCTTGGCTTGTCTAAGCCCCACCACCTGTACAGTATCGACAATGCCTCCCTAACCACTGGCTTGCCTATTCCGTTGAAGGCCATTAGTATTGCCCCTAGTTTGCCGTAGGGCCACGGTAACGTGAACCTGGGGTAAACTGGCTCAATCACAAGCCAGCGCATTGGTAAGTACCAGTCGATGTGGATGTGGTCCCCGTGGTCTATGATGAATGGCCTAATCACGGTTACTAACGAGCCCTCCGAGGACTCCTCAACAAGCCTAAAAGCCACGTAGTTGCACAACCCCTCATCACTAGGCTCATAGATGCTACTGGGCATTGGATCCATACTCAACCTAACATTCTCAAGGGTGTGGTGGCAGAGTTCATGAAGGAAGAGCACCTGCGGGTAAATCAACATAACCAGGTACTTGCCCTTACTAGGAGGCCTATTACTGCCGCTGTTGATTAGTTGCCTAGCCAGGTTACTCAAATCCCTCTCCATGTTAGGCCTAACGAAGTAGATACCCCACCTCCTATTCGAGTTAGTACTGTAGGGTACGTAGTAGGCTAGGACATCGTAGGCCACACCCTCACAAAAACCGCCAGTGCTAAAGTCGACGTCAGACCTAGCCACATCCACGTTAGACTCCGGAACCCACTCTGCACCAGGCTTGAGGTTCAACACCCGCCTCACCAGTTACCTTAGCGGTTACGTGTTGAATATTCCTTTAGTAGAACCAAAAGTAGAACTAGGCTACGTAGGATAGTTAACTTTATTAACAATGGTTGGTTTACTGGGATTGTGGGTAAGGGTAGGGGTACCTCACCTATTTACGTGCCGAAGGCTAGGGCTACAGCTAAGAGTGGTAGGGGTAGGAGCACATCACTGGTTGTTTTGGCTATTGTGTATGGGGCGATGCTTAACGGTGCGGATTGCGTTAGGTTCAGTGAGATTTTTAATGCTGTTGGGCGTGGTAGTAAGGGTTCCATCGGTAACACGCTTAATAGGATGGTTAAGGATGGGCTACTTGAGAGGGATGGTAGGGGTTGTTACAAGGTGACTGGTAAGGGTATTGAGACCCTGCTTAGGGGTAATAGGAACGTTGTTGACCTCTTAAACACCATGTTGATGATTTACGCTGACCGTCAGGACCCAGAGGACTTAATCCCAAGGATCAGTAGTATTGGTGACTGGATTAGTAAGGTGTCTGCTTTACTGGATTGCGCGGAGGTTATTGGTGCCGTTGCCAGGTTCAGTGGTAGGATTAACGTTGATGACTTGATTACTGCACTTGGTTTGAATAACAGTAGTGTTGTTGCTAAGGCTGGTGAGGTGGATTCTAAGGAGTGTTATGAGGCTTTGAGGAGCCAGAGTTGGAGCAACGTCTGGTGTTGGGATGAGGAGTACCATTACTTCAACTTCTTCGAACCACCAGGCTACAACGTTATCATTAAGCTGGGTAAGGATGGCATCGATGCACTCTTCCTGTCGGCGTTGATATATGAGCAGTGCATTAATGAAGCCGAGGCTGCTGATGCGGTGCTGAGTAGGTATAGGGATGGGTTTGGTGAATCAGGTAGGTTCATCATGATTAGGCTACTTCTAACACACCTAATGGGGCACATGGCGATGGTTGACATGGTCGCCAGGTCTAGGCTTGGAGTGGGGTTAGTGGTGAGTGAGCTTCACATGTTAACTAAGGTTAAGGGTAAGTCGGTCATAATGCCAATCGTAATGAGTAGTCAAGGCATAGACCTAGGTAGCCTAATAATGAACACTGTGCTTAAGGGTACCTCACTAACCGTTAACTAGGCCTATTAACTCAATGTTGTCCTCGGTGATGGGTAGTTCGATTGTCCACTCACCGTTTAGGTAATCAACCCAAGCCTTGAAAACCCTGTAACCGCCACTATGCTTAACAATCGCCTCAACTGGTTTTGCAGGGTTGTCTGGTTTGAAGCCAAGGCCGTAGTAACCCATTGTACCCGTGCAGTCTAGGCTAATTAACCTAAGCCTCACGTATGCCTAATGGGCTTGGGGTATTTAGGGTGATGGGTTAAAATAAAAGGTCCTATGCTGAAGGGATAAGCGTTAAAATGCTGAAGTGGACAGTAGGCAGTGCCTAGCACTATTGATATTACATTGCTCTTCAGGGAGCTCCTAGGTAGGTTATCCACCTCTAAGGTTAGCCTAAGCCCAGGTGGACCCTATGCTGGTGAGGATGACTCAGCATTCACAACGACCCTAAGTGGGGAGTTTAAGGTTACCGGTAGGGGTGGTTTGGGTTGCAGTAGCCTATTGAGGACCGTGGTTGTTGATGGTTCATCCAGGAGGCTTGGTTCACCGGGCTTCAGGGTCTTCCTAGCCGGTGTTGCCGTCTACGGGGGTGTTGGTGGTAGTCCCTTGATGCTATACCCAACGTTAAGTA
>JAPWUH010000081.1 GCA_028275645.1 Caldivirga sp. | reverse complement strand
TAATGGGTCAACTCTACGCCAATTACACGGCGTACACGTATAGCGTGCTGCTAACCCATGAACCCACTGGGTACGTAATGGTGAGCGAAGTCACCAGGTTGCCACCTTCGGCCCCCAACCCAGTTACGCACACTAATTACATATGGGAGTTCCAGCACTTCCCTAACCAGACCTTGCCATATGCGTACTTCAGCTACACTATAATGGACTGCACGGGTGTTGGGCAGTATTCAGGAGTCAGCTACTCAAATTATGCTTTAATATTCACCACTCCTAGTAATACCCAGAACGGCGTATTATTAATTTATTATGAACCAGGTAGCGGTGGTCAGCCGTGTTGAGGGCTGGTCAAGCTAGGTTGATTGAGGCGGTGGCCGCTGTGACGGTGCTTGTGGTCATCTTCTCAATGATACCCATGCTCTTTAAGACACCATTAACACCCTTTAGAAGCCAGGTCCAGGTTGATGTGAGCCAGTACGCCTACAACTCCTTGTACGCATTAGTCACAAACCCGGCCTTCATAGCTTCTATTCAAAATGGTAACTGGAGTGAACTACACTCACTGGCCTCACTCATAGTTGGGCCCCAGTTCAACTGGTTCATAGGCATTGAACCACTTTACAGGGCTTACATGATTGGTTCATACAGGGTTACGGGTAGTTACGTGGCTTTCAATGTGTCGATAGCCCCAAGCCCAGGTATTAACGGTGGTTATGCCCTAGTCACCATACCCATCTACATTCTTAACCAGGGCTTGCCGTTGAGGTACAGGATAAACACCACTGTGCCGATGGCCAATGTTTTCATAACCACGTCCAACGGTGGGCCAGTTTACTGGTGGCTTCAAAGCTACGATTACGTAACCGGGGAGGCTGAGGTTTGGCTATATGTGCCGAGTGGTTCAGGTAGGTTAACATTCTACGTCTCCACGAACTCAGACGTACCCTACAACCCGTTAAGTGACTCCTACTGTGAATTAGCCTACTGCCCACCCTATGGTGGAGCCAGCACGTTCATGGCCGATTCAACGGGCCTTCAACCACTGACCTACAACAACGGTGCGGCAGTATTCAACACGCAGCAGGGTTACTCAACATACCTCGGCTTTACGACAGGCAACATAAACTGTGGTGGCAATGGCTACTACAGTATAGGGGGTTATTCACTGACTCTCAATGTTCCTCAGGGTTCAACGGAGACCTGCAGTACCATTAACCCGGGGCCCAGTGGTTCATTGGTGTACATGGTTGGGCAGTTGATTAAGGCAATACCAGGTGCTCAATTCAACCTGAACCTAAATTACCAAGTCACCCTATACAGCGGCAATGCCTACCAGCAATTCCAAGTCCCAGTCACATTAGCCTTCCAGTACGGTTCATCAACCATGAACATGATTCTCTATATTAATGGGCAGGAAACCGCAGCGCTAAGCAACATTAACTACATTTACCTGTACGGCTTAGCCATAAGCGCCTACTCGTATGCGGTAGAGTGCCCTGGCAATTTAGCGGGTTTTAACGTAACCATAAGTGTTAATATTCATGATTACGTTTCAGGGGTTGATAGGACCATTACCGGGTCGAGTCAAGTCTGTTCAAGCCTTCCGTATTACTTATCAGCCTCAACATCGATGAGCATCAACGGCGCTGTATTGAGCCTAACCTCCCCACCACCCAGCTACCCCAATTACTACTATTACAACACCACTGAAGTTATTTATGACCTACTGTTCACCTCACCAGCATACTCAACACTAATTGCAAGCGCCTACGTCAACTACGCAATCCTCTACAACGTTGTACCAAGCCAGTATGCCTATGGTATAGGCGGCTTAAGATTCACCCCAACGACGGGGGCATACACGGTTATTGTGCTGCCCAATGGGACATACTACTTAATAGCCCTTGAACTACAAAGCCTTAGTGGTGGTTAACATGGCTGGGCTTGGTGAATCAACCCTTGTGGGGGTTGTTATACTGATAGCGGTGGTTCTCGCCATGGCGGCGGCCTTCATGATATACGCCATGGGTAACTTCAATAGGTCGGCTGCCTTAGCCTCACTTGCCCAGGCGGAGGCGTTCATGACTAACGTAGCCGATGATGTTGAGGCATCAATGTACGTGCCTGGCACCGTGCTAGTTTACGCCTTACCAACCACCGGGTACGGCGTCTTTAACCTAGTCAGCGGCTTCTGCACAATATCAATAAACGGAACCACCTACGGCAGTGGCGCCGTGGTGTATGGGGTACCACCAAGGCTGGTATCATACCAAGGTGGTTTCATAGACGTGATTAGGGGTGGGGGTGCTAATGGCCTACCAAGCTCCACTAATGAAAGTACAATTGTGCTTAACCCAGCTGCACCGTTAATATCAATAGTCCAGTTCGGCTACGGCCAGTTGAACGGCGTAACCTACGGCACCTACATAGCCATGTTCCCGAGGTTAATGGCTATTAGCAGTGGCTCAAACACTTACATCTACATCCCCATGATTAACGTTAAGCCGTCGTCATTTAGGACTGGGTTAGACATCAACATCACTAGCGTCTACACAATGACTCTACCCACCAAGAGCAGCTTCACGATTAGTGACTCCTGTGGCCCATTCAACAACAGTTATACTATACCAGGTGGTGGGGTGGTTACCCTAGTCTTCATTAACATGACGGTAACCTTCAGGTGACTTGAATGGACTTGGTGGGTTACGTAATAATAACGGTAGTCCTCGTGGCCCTTGCCATGGCGATCTACTACTACGTCAACTACTACCTAACGTACAACATGCTTAACACTGCCAATTACCTGGAATCCCTAGTCTACAATGCCGTGGTCCATGAGTTCCAGAATGCTGCCACACTGGTGTCGTTGGGTAACGTAATTGGCAGTTTCACGTACCAGTTAACCCTACCAAGTTCAACAACCCCTAGCCAGGGCATGGCACTCTACTACACGGTAACCCTATACCCCAGTAACCTACCTGGGGGTGGGGTTGGCCTCTACGTCAACGTCACGGTTACCGTTAGCCTAGGGCAGCTTTACGTTAAGGTGAGCAGGGTTAACCTACCCGTCTACTCTTCATCTGAACCGTTCACGGTGGTGGCCCTGAACTGCATTAACCAGCAGTCACCGGTGACCCTAATAAGTAGTGGTTGGTCAACTGCACCAACCCCAACCCCCAGTTGCACCTGGAGCAGTGCCACGGTCGCCGAGGGTAAGGCTATTATAATTGTTGAGAAGTAGTGGGTTACGAGAAGAACCTTTGCCTCATCTCCTCCCTCTCAGCGTTGTACAGCTTAGCCACGAAGTTGCCTAGCTCCTCCGTTGACCCATCAGACGACAGCAACTCCTCAGCCTTACGCAGACTAACCCTACTGGCCACGGCCAATAGACCCCTCCAACCATACTTGGCTATCAATTCGCTGGCCTTAACCAACCTCTTATAATCATCACCATCACCCCTCCTAAGCAGTGTAGCCACCTTGTCGGGCTCCATTTTAGAAGCCGCCAGCCTAACTGAACCGCACCTTGGGCACCTTAAATCCCTAATCAACTCCTTAACCTTACCAATGTATACGTTGCCGCAGTCTAGGCATGCGATTGTCAACGACTCATTCATTAGCCTCGCCTTAACACTCTCCATTATCAACTTATCTAGGCGCTCCGGGGCTATTACCTCAAGCCTACTACTGGCCTTGCTCAATATCTCCCTAGCCATCGGGCTGAACTCGCTCCTCTCAAAAACCTGAACCTTAATTGAACCCTGGCTAATCGCCCTAAGTACAGCCACTGCCCTGTCCACGTCTAAATCACTGGTTATGAACTCCCTAAGGGCCTCAACGTAGATTGGCGTTCCCTCAAGCGCCTGGATGAGGTTTGTTACGCTTACGTCTGAGAGGGACTTATCACCCTTAATCACGTTGAACCTCCTGGCTATGTGAATCACCTTCCTCTTGAATAGCCCTGTCTCAAGGACAATCCTCCTGATGTGCTGCAGTAGCTCATCCATGCTTAACCTGGCCAGTGAATTAAGAGCATCCATAATGACGTTAGTGCTAACGTTGCTGGGTAGTTGAAGTATTATTGCGTATGGGTCCTGCTGAACCCTGACGGGTAAGCCAAGTTCATTGGTCATGTAACTGGCCAGCAGCCTGGAGAGGGCCCTGTTAACCAGCGTACCGAAGCTGGCGTGCATGACTACTAGTTCACCAACCCTCTCAATAACCACGGTATCGTCCGTTGGGACGAAGCCGTGTTTCAACTGCTCCCTAACAGCCGACACCACGTACTCAATGGTACGCCTTG
Organism: Caldivirga sp.; assembly: GCA_028275645.1. Taxonomy (GTDB): domain Archaea; phylum Thermoproteota; class Thermoprotei; order Thermoproteales; family Thermocladiaceae; genus Caldivirga. The sequence continues at coordinate 1,271 of JAPWUH010000081.1, read as the reverse complement.
ATACGCCCAACCTCCCCGTGAACTCATTAACCACAGCCTCATAGTCCTTTCCACTCATTAACTCGTCGGCAATCATCTTCTTAATCCTCCCAACGTCCTGGGCTATCTCAAAGGGTACCGGTATCTCCTCCCCAATCCATGATGGTATCGCCCCCACTGGATCCTTGGCTGGCTCAACGTAGACCACATCATCTTTAATGGACCTCAACACCCAGACGTTACCCCTGAAGACGAACTTGACCCCGGGCTCACCGTACTCGGCCATAAAGGCCTCGTCCAGTACACCCACGGCCTCATTGGTGTCTATCCTGGTGACTAGGTATTGCTTCTCCTCAGGTATCATGGATAGGTTGTTGAAGAAGTACTCCCTTAACTCAGCCCTGGACCTGGGGTTCCTTGGCTTAAGCACTACCCCCTCATCCTCAATGAAGTACACTAACCTAGGCCTAATGCCCTCACTCATGAACCTCAAGACCGCCACCAACTCATCCCTGGAGAGGTTCCTGTAGGGGTAGGCGCCCTTAACAATGTTCATTATCTCATCGACCGTCCACCTAGGCTTCATCAATACCAGGGAGGCTATCTGGTTGAATAGGACGTCGTAGGGCTTCTCGGGTGTTTTAGTGGGTTCAAGCCAACCCGCCCTAGCCCTGTTAACAATGGCTATGGCCTCCAATGTATCGTTAATGTCCTCAGTGACTACAATGCCCCTTGGCACCTTATCCAGCCTATGCCCGCTCCTACCAACCCTCTGAACCAGCCTAGTGACTTGGTGTGGGGATACGTATTGGATTACCTGGTCCACGTGCCCTATGTCTATGCCCAACTCTAGGCTTGAGGTTGCTACAACGGCCTTAAGCTTACCACCTCTAAGCATCTCCTCGGTGTTAAGCCTACTAACCCTGGATAGTGAACTGTGGTGTATCGACACTGGGTAGGTTGGATTAATCATCAGTATTCTTGAGGTTAGCAGTTCAGCCATGGACCTCGTATTGACGAAGACTATTGACGACTTACCCCCATTATCAATCAGGTTCATTATGTACAGTAGCCTGGCTAGGGCATCCCTGTGGAAGAGCTCGTCGACGTTAATACCCTCGGCCTTAACGTACCTACCCTTAAGCTCCTCTATTTCGCCACCACTCAACGTCACGGCTGGGTTAATGACGTCGAATTTGTAGTCCCTCACAAAGGATAGGTTAATGATCTCGCAGTCCTCATCATTACCGACCAGGAACTTAGCCACCTCACTGGGTGAACCCACGGATGCT
>JAPWUH010000079.1 GCA_028275645.1 Caldivirga sp. | reverse complement strand
GGTTGTTGATCCAGATGGAACCAGTAAATTCATAGGCACGATGAGGGGTAGCTTAAGCGACCCCGAGGGGGTGGGTAGGAGGGCTGCCGAGGAACTACTCAGGAATGCCCACGACTTGATTTCCAGGTTGATGAAGAATCCCTAATTCCCTGGCGCAGTTAACGCAATACCTAACTAAACCCACCCTAATGCTATGTAACCTGCAGACTGGTTTGCCACACCTGGCGCATAAAGATACGGCCAGCCGTTCACCGCATATGTAGCATAGTGTGTCCCTACATGCTATGCATATCCCCCTATCCTCAACATAGTCGTCAATACACACGTGCCTGCCGCATATTCTGCAAACCCTCGACGCCTCATTTAATAGGCATAGTTCACACTTCATTAACCCAGGGGTGCTAGGTACCTTAATATGTCTGTCCTGGTGACTATGCCCACCGGCTTCTGCTCCTGGTTAACCACTATGAGCCTGCCAATGTTGTAGCTCATCATTAGTCTCATTGCGTCGTAAATGTCCCTATCCCAACTTATTATCGGCACCTCATGCCTCATGTAATCCTTTACGAGGGCCTTAAATGCGCCATCGCTGAATGCCTTAGCCACATCCGAACTCGTTATTAAGCCCACTAACTCGCCGTTATCGTTCACGACAGGCAGGGCCCTGATCTTCCTTTCAGCAATGACCTTGGCAACGGTTAACAGTGGTTCATTGTAGTTTACCACGGCTAACTCCTTAGTCATGATGTCGACCACCTTTATCTTAGGTATGGCTAGGAGCTTCTTAATGACGATAACCACCTCCTTGGAGAGGGCATTGTCCTCAAGCACCACACCCTCGATTATCACCCTGGCGTTCACAGTTGGGCCAATCCTAACATTATCGCCTGGATGTATGGCCTTAATGTTACCCAGGACCTTTATTATAGCCTTACTCATGTACGGGTTATAAATGTTGACCAGTTCGATGCTTGTGGCGTAAATGTTAAGGGGCTTCCCATTGACGTAAATCTGGGCAATATCGTTAACCGGGTTAACGACCATAGGTGACTTAACGAATTCAATCGCCTTCTGCGATGGGATGAATCCGCCGTAGGGCCCTGTCTTACTGTCAACCAGGTTCATGGCCTTTAACGCAACCATAATGTTCCTCACGGTTCCCTCATTCATACCCAGCCTGTTTGCAATCTCCTTACTCTTTATTGGTCTCTTATGGACATTGTATAATTCCAGCAGTGTCTCCACAACCCTCATGTATGTTGGCGGGAAGCTCATTCATACCAATAGCCAATAACCAGTTTATAAAATTATCTGAATATTAACATTATGGTGAAGTGAATAGTCGTAAATATTTACGACCACTAACGAATAGGTTAATGGCCTACTGTTGCCCTCCGTCAACAAGCCCCTCCTCAGTTATCTTAAACGTGGCCTCGCTCTCAGGGTGCATTGGTGAGTCAAGTATCCTAGCAACCCTAATGTTCTCCTTACCCTTCCTGAGCCAAATCCTGTAGGTTGCGCCGTGGGCTATAACATTACCGCCAGCCGGCTTCAGTGGGTTGCCGAAGAACATGTCAGGCTGGGCAATGACCTGGTTGGTCACAACAACGGCAACATTATATATGTCGGCGAGTTTAAGCAGTTGAGCAATGTGGTGGTTAAGCTTCTGCTGCCTCTCCGCCAGATTCTCCCTACCCGGGTACTCTGCCCTAAAGTGGGCCACCAGTGAGTCAATGGCTATTAACCTAATGTTCTCCTTGGGTATTATCTTCTTAGCCTCATCCACTATCATCATCTGGTGGTCGCTGTTGTAGGCCCTGGCGTAGAATATGTTCTTCAACGCCTCCTTCGGGTCAAGCCCCCTGTACTTGGCTATTTGAACTATGCGCTCAGGCCTAAATGTATTCTCAGTGTCTATGAACAATGCCTTACCCCTTAACCCACCCTTATCCTCAGGTAGCTGAACCATTACCGATAATTGGTGGCAGAAGTTGGTTTTACCTGACCCAAATTCACCCACCAGTTCAGTAATAGCCCTAGTCTCAACACCACCCCCAAGCAACTCGTCAAGCGCCTTAACCCCCGTTGAGATGTATTGGACATTCCTCTTCCTCTCGTATATCTCAAGCGCCGTTACGAAGTTGTTTAAGCCAACTAACCTCTGGGCTGCGGCTATTATCTGCCTCGCCCTATCCTCACTGCCAAGTATATCGGCCAGCTCCTTAACACCTGCGTATGCTACGTCAAGCGCCGTGTTGTAGCCGGACTCCCTAAGCTTCTGCGCGGTAACCCTACCCACCCCCTCTATCTCCTCCACATCATAGGTCTGTGCCTGAACCTGGGCAGTGCCGTGGGTCGCTGGCCTCTCCGCACCCTCAGTGGCCTCAGAGGTGACGTCCTCCTCAATAGGCTCCTCCTCTTCTTCGCTTAACCTCCTCCTCTTAGCCGGTGGCATATTTACTCAAGCTAAAACATAACGTAAAGCTTAAAAACCTAACTCTGATGATGAAGGCTACTTCAATTTGACGGTGAGTAGGTTCTCGTATATAGGTCCCCTAGGCGTCAACGTGCTCTTCTTAAGCACCACTGAATCAACCGTCTGCCAACCGAAATCATACTCCCTCCACTGGTTAATCAACTTGCTTAATGGGCCAGCCCTACCCCTAACCCTAGCTACGGTTATGTGGGGTGTGAATTCCCTCTCATCACTAACACCATACCTACCCACCAACCTCTCAACCTCGTCATGAAGGGACTTAAGCTCCCCCGTACCCTCCTCAACACCAACCCAAATAACCCTTGGTGATGTTAAGGTTGGAAATGCCCCCGCACCCTTAACATGTATGTTAAACTTACTGAAGTTTAAGGTGCGTAGGTTATTCATGATGTCATTCAGTAGGTTATCCCTAACCTCACCCAGGAATCGAATTGTTATGTGGAGGTTCTCATCCTCAACAGGCTTAACATCAGCCCCACTGTTGGCTACCTCATCCCTAAACCTCACTATCCTACCCCTTAACTCGTCTGAAAGATCCACGGCTACGAATAGCCTAACCATTACGGGTCTGGTGGTTATGCTGGGTTTAAAGCATTAACCCGGTGGCCATTAATGGTCGCTACGCCTCACTAAGCAAGGTCACTTATCTTGGTTTCGGAGACGGGGAATTTAACATCCCTCCTCCTATTAACGATACCGGGATTAATAATCTCAATAAACCCAAGCCTCTCAAGGATCTTAAGCATCCTTTGAACCAGGTCTGGGTTGAAACCCTTTGCCGCATCCTCCATTAGCCTAATCAACCCGACGCTCCAGTACCTGTTGAGGTATTGCCCAATCGATGAGAGCATCTTAACGGCATCCTCCTGTTTTATCTTGAGTTCGGAGGAGATCAACTGGGCAAGTTGGCTGAGGGTTAGCTGGGTGGGGTTAACCAGGTTAATGCCCTGCGCCTCAGTTACGGTTTCATTAACCTTGGCCCCCTCCCCCTCCTGGGTTAAGGTCTCGCTGGGGTTTACCCTCTCCTGTCCCTGACCACCCACCGTAGCTTCAGCACTAGTTGAAGCAACAGCTCCCTCAACCTCCCCCTTAACTTCAACCCTGGCGGCTTCACTAGCAACTGGCTTAACCTCCTCTGGCTGGGTCTCCTGGCCCCTGAGTACGTCCAGTAGCGTCCTCTGGCCCCTTACATGCCTGCGTTGGCTGGGTTTGGCGCTCCCCCTCCTCTGCTTAACCTGGATAGCTATTTCGCTTGGTAGCTTAAGGTCAAGTAACTTGCCCATGACCTCAACATCGCCGTTAACCAGAGGTTCAGGGGGACCCAGCACCAGGTCCCTCTGCTTCTCCTGGATAATGCTACTCAGTGTCACGTAAAGGGTTAGTAACCCAACGTTGTTCTCAATCGCCCACTGCCTTAATTCACTTAACTTAACCCTCTGCTTCCTCTGTATGTAGGCTAATATAGACCTCTTAATGTTCTCCAACTGCTCCATCCTAAACTTCACCCATTAATACTTGACGATTCCTTTTAAAACTTACTTAACACAGTGTACGGTAATAATTTAAAGATGCCTAGCTTAATCGGTAACGTGAGTAACGTGACTGAGGACCTGGTAAACTTAATTTCAATGCCAAGGAGGATCTTACTGCTTACGCTACTTGAAGATGGGCCTAAGGATATTCAGGAGATTGCCAGGCGGGCGCCGCACATCCCACTATCCATAGTAGTCTACGACCTTGAGCAGTTGAGGGCTAGGGGGATTGTGACTAAGAGGAATAACAGGTACTTGATCACTGATAAGGGAGTTGAACTACTGGGGAGGATACCTAAGGGTCTTGAGGATGCGTGGCGTGGCCTATCAGCATTCAACAGGGTCCTTAACGTAATTTCACTTAGGCCGGTGTGGACTTACATATACTACATTAACCCATTAATATTGCTCTCCATGTCCACGCCGGTGGTGTTGCTAAGCCTCATAATGGCCTGGTTAACCAACATTAAGCTACTCCTCATATTCCCCTACATGGGTATGGCCGTGCCATGGTACATAAGCCCCATATCCATAGTTATCTATGGGGCATTGGATTACGCAATATCATATAGGTTAAAGCCCATGGTTATTCACCTGAGGGAGATCTCCAACATAATGGTTTCCCTTATACCAATAGCAATATCATTGAGCATAGTTAGCCTGCTGTACTACTTCATGGTGCATTTAACGGAGCAAATCCTAATACCAATCTACGTAATCAGCTACCTAGCCCCAGTACTATCACTGGTAATGTTATCAACCCTAACAGCCCTAGATACCGGGGTACTCTTCGAACACATAGCCATTATATACCTAGCCGTGCTTTACGTACCATCCAGCATACTGTACCTAACCATAGTCAACCTTTAGGGGTCCACATTTCACTTTGGCTTAGTGAGCTGCAGCTTACAGAGCTGAAAAGTTTTATAAAACGTTCGTGTAACCCGAATAGACCCATGGCTATGGGCAAGGTTAGTACTGGTGGGAGAACCATATTAGGCTTAACGGCATTAGGGCACTTCATAAACGATGGGAACATGTGGATTATACCTGGTATCGTGTTTCCAATACTAAGCCAAATGAACATTAACTACGCCACGATAGGCGTCTTATCATCACTATACGCCCTAATTTCAGCACTGGCAAGCCCACTGGTGCCTTTAACGGTGAGGTTGACTGGGGGCCACATGAGGGCTATGGGGGCTGGGATGCTGATGTGGGGGTTATCCACAGGTGTAATTGCCCTCGGCCTCCAGATGCACCTACTCTACCTAGTGTATGCAGGTGTCTTACTAGCAGGTGTGGCGGCAGCCTTCTACCACCCCATAGGTAGTGCGGTGCTTTCAAGCAAGTACGGTGGTAATGCGGGCTTAGCGCTGGGTATTAATGGGGCTTTCGGGAGCCTAGGCAGGTCACTATACCCACTGCTGGCATCAATAGCCGTGTTCGGCATGGGGGCAATCTACGGGTTTAACCTATGGGTCTTTGCGCTGGCGGCGTGTTTAATAGGCATCGGTGTCATCATTTACAGTCTCAGGTACTTTGACGTCGACCCAGTGAAGGAACGGAGGGCATCGGCAGCCTACGCTAAAAGTCTAGGGGTCTCAATAGGCCTCATAGCTCTACTAACCGTTATCACGCTCCTAAGGAATGCCGTTGGGCAGGG
>JAPWUH010000078.1 GCA_028275645.1 Caldivirga sp. | reverse complement strand
CGGCGCCGTTTAACCTAGCCCTACTCGATATGAACCCCATTATTGGGCCAACAGCCCAATGCTTATAAGTATGATGTCTCAATGCAATACTTAAAAACTAAAATATTATGCTATGACATGGGTTTAGCTTACAGTAAGATCAATGGTGGCGTCTCTCTTAGGGTTGGTGACTTCAGGCTTGAGTTAAGGTTCCTAAGCCCAAGGATAGTTAGGGTCCTCTACGCCCCGCTCAACCTAACTGGGCGAAAATCACTGGCAGTGATTCACGAATCCGTCATTGAGCCTACTGTTGAGCAGAGTGGTGAGGTACTGAGGTTGAGTAGCGGTGAGTTGACTGTTGAGGTTAACCCAGATTACTCACTGACCTTCATAAGCAGTGGTGGTGTGTTTGCTAGGGAGGTTTCAAGGGAGGTTGGGGATAATAGCCTAGGCGGTCTGTGGAGTAGGCAGGTTATGGTTATGAGGGGTAAAGGTCTCTACGGCCTTGGCCAGCACCAGGGCTTATTTAACTATAGGAATAATGAGGTTTACCTGCTTCAGAGAAATCCCACCGAGACCGCGCTACCAATACTCATCTCCAATGTGGGCTACGGAGTCATGTGGGACCATTACAGTTTATCAAGGGTTAGGATAGGTGAGTTAAGTTCTGAGGAGTCTAGGGTTGAGTTTTGGTCGGAGGACGTTGATGCAGTGGACTACTACGTCATAACCGGGGAAGGCATAGATGACGTGATCTCAGGGTACAGGAAACTAACCGGTAAGGCTCCACTACTGCCCAAGTGGGCATTCGGCTACTGGCAGTCTAAGGAGAGGTATAGGACTCAGAGGGAGCTCCTTGAGGTTGCTAGGGAGTTTAGGAGGAGGGGAATACCAATCGACGTCATTGTCCAGGATTGGATGTACTGGGGTAAGTATGGCTGGAACGCGTTCAAGTTCGATGAGGATAATTACCCAGACCCAGCGTCAATGGTTAAGGAACTCCACAACATGGGAATCAGACTAGTCATATCAATATGGCCAAAGGTAGGCCAGAAAACGCAGGTTTACCAGGAGTTCAAGAGCAAGGGCTACCTAATACCTGGTTCATTAAACTACGACCCATTCAACGAGGAGGCTAGGAAGGCCTACTGGGGCAGGATTTGGAGCACCTTCGGTGAGATTGGGGTTGATGGGTGGTGGCTCGACGCCTCAGAGCCAGAGCTGGATAAACCCAGGGACCCAGCCTCAGATACAGGCACTTGGACATTTTACACGGGGTTACATGACTCAACCACAGCCATGGGTAGGGGCTCCAGGCTAATGAATGCTTACCCGCTCATGCACACTAAGGCCGTTTACGAGGGACAGAGGGCCACTGTTAATAGGCGTGTCGTGATATTAACCAGGTCAGCATTCCTAGGCCAGCAGAGGCACTCGGCAATAACATGGTCCAGTGATGTTCACCATGATTGGGGTGTTTTAGCCGGCCAAATACCCGCTGGCTTAAACTTCAGCGTATCCGGGATACCCTACTGGACCACTGACACAGGCGGCTTCTTCAGTGGTGACCCATCAACACCCGCCTATGGTGAAGTCTTCACCAGGTGGTTCCAGTGGAGTACCTTCTGCCCGGTGATGAGGGTTCATGGGACCTGGTACGCTAAGGAGCCCTGGATGTTCCCGGAACCCATATACAGCATAATCAAGATGTACATTGAGTTTAGGTACAGGCTAATACCATACATATACTCAGTGGCCTGGATGGTTACGGAGAGGGACTACACGATGATGAGGCCCCTCGTAATGGACTTTAGCAGCGATGACGAGGTTCTCAACATAGGTGACCAATACATGTTCGGCCCCTTCATAATGGTAAGCCCAGTTACCCTACCAACAAGGAGGCGTAGGGTCTACCTACCAAGGGGCCATACCTGGTTCGACTTCTGGACTGGTAAAAGGTATACCGGCGGCTTGTATATCGACTCAGATGCGCCGCTAGATAAGATACCACTTCACGTTAAAGGTGGCTCAATACTGCCACTGGGCCCCGTCAAGATGAATACTGATGGTGCCGAGAATCCAATTGAGTTGAGGGTTTACAGTGGCAGCGACTCAGAGTTCACGTTGTACTTCGATGATGGTGAAACGTACAACTACGAGAAGGGCGAGTACTGCACAATACCATTGAGGTGGATTGACTCAGAGGGCAGGCTAATAATAGGTGATGCATCAGGCAGTTACTGCAAGAGTATTGGTGAACTGCAGTTCAATGTGGTGGTTGTGTCGGAGGGGCATGGAGTCGGAGTTTATGAGTCAAAGCCTGACTACACTGTTAGGTACAGTGGGCGTTCAGTTGAGGTTACGGTTAAATAATACTCAAAAATATAAATAAATAAAATTTATAACCCAAGGCTAACGGCTTAAAAATGTGGCAACTGAGTATACGCCGGAGTACCTCTACGACATGATTAACAGGATTGATGGGGAGATTAATGAGCTTAAGGAAACCGTAAACACTCTAGCCAACACTGTTAAGGAGCTGGATAAGAGGTATGGTGAATTGGCCCAAAGGGTTAACGCTGTGGCCAATGCCTTAACCAGCGGTAGGCAGGTGGACATGGGTAGTGTGCTTAGGGAGATAGCCTACATAGAGACCACGATGCTAAACTACAGGGATCAGCTCAGTAAGGTTAGGGACCAGCTCAACGATATACTCACCCAGCTAAACAAGACGATGGGTGAGTTAAGCGATGTAAGGGCTATGATATTCGACGTAGTCAACAACCTAAGGAACCTACTAGCCAATTACCAGAGTAGGCTTGAGGAACTGTCAATAACCATAACCGAGTTATCGTTAACGTTAAGCAGTAGATTGGGTGACATAGAGAGGGAGATTAGGGCCATGAGGGACTCAACACTGCTTAGCAGAAGTAGACAATAAACCCATATGTAAGGACCCGGGTATGGTCATTAGGAAGGAGGATGCTTTAAGGATAACGGAAGCTATTTTCATGCTAACCTCGGAGTTTAACAGGGTGTTTTCATTGAATTCGTTAAGGGCACTGGTGGGTGATTATTACGGTGATGCCGTTAACTGGTTGATTGAAAACGGCTTAGTGGCTAGGGTTAATGACAGGTACCTTAGGGTTACTGTGCCTAGGCTTCGGCTTCTGGCGGTGGCTGGCGGTGAATTAGTGGTTAAGCACATGAATAACTTATCCTGGAGTGAGTTCGAGGAGTTCATATCATTTACCCTCAACCAGGCCGGCTACAGAACCATAAGGGGCGTTAGGTTTGACACAAGTGAGGTGAGGGGTGAGTTCGATGTTATTGGGTATAGGGGCGACGTGGTCATGGTAATTGAGGCTAAGCACTGGCTCAGCATAAGCACCGGCGAATTAAGGAAAATAGTCGAGAAGCATGTGGGTAAGGTGGAAGCGTTAGCGAGCAATTGGGCTAGGTTCGTGAGGAAGGTTAAACTTAAGGTGGGTAATGAAGTTTACATATACCCACTGGTGGTTACGCTAAAGGCACCCCAAGTGCAGGTAATGGATAACGTACCCATAGTGGCATCGTATCAACTACCAGACTTCCTAAGCGGATTCGACATGGCAAAGGGCAGCTTCCTGTACTTTAAGCCCAGGGAGATGCACCTAAGTTGATGACCTCGGTAAGCCATTTAAAAAGAGGTGGGGCCTCACCTTCTAAGGGGTCTCACTGGTGGTATTGAGTTCAGGTGCATTAACTCCTCAGGTATTGACTTAGACCTGGCTATCTCCCTATAGACGTATGCCGATGGCCTCCAGTACTGCTTCTTAGTAGTATAGTCGACGTGAAGCAACCCAAACCTCATGCTGAAGCCTGACGCCCACTCATAGTTATCCGCCAACGACCAGTGTAGGTAACCCTTAACATTGGCCCCATCCTGGATAGCCCTATATACCTGGTAAATGTGGCTGACCAGGTAGTATGGCCTCTGGTAATCCGCGGCGTCGGCTATGCCATTCTCCGTGACGTATATGGGTAGGTGGTAGCGGTTCCAATACTTCATTATGACATCGTAAAGGCCCTCTGGGTAAAACTCCCACCCAAAGTCACTGCATGGCCTGCCGTCTAGGCTCACCGAGTTGCGTTCACATGAATAGCCATAGCCAGGTATACCAATGTACGTGTTCTCGCCAATAAGCTTAACCACAGTCCTTGAGTAGTAGTTTACCCCAATCCAATCCAACCTACCCTTTAAGTCATCCCTAACCGTACCCATCAACTCACCCTTAACTATGGCATCAAAGAAGACCCACCTGGAGTCCCTCTCAGCTAAATCCACAGCCCTAAAGTCCTTATCCGTCAGTGGCGTGAAGGAGGAGTTGGCGTATATTATACCTATGGGTTTCTTGGTTATTTCCTTAACTGCGTCATAAGCCCTCGCATGGGCTTGAATCAAGTTAACCATAGCCCTCCTGGAAAGTTCAAGGTTCAGGTAACTTGGTGGGAAGCCTGACTTAACCCACATGAAGCCATTGCTGTACACAACATTAGGCTCATTCATTGTTGAATACTCATCAACCAAGTCATCGAACTTCCAGGCCACGTAGGCCGCGAACCTGGCGAAGTTAACCACAGTCTTAACATCAAGCCAGCCAGTGGGTCCACTTAAGTCACCCCTCCTAACCCTAATTGGGTCATGGACCCACAGTGGTAGTGGCCAATGGTAGAAGTTGAGTATGAAGTATATCCCCCTTGCCTTAAGGTCGCTGAAGATCTCCCTATAATGCTTAACTGCATCTTGGTTGGCGGCTGAGTCGAGGGCCTTAAGGTCCCTCTCGTCGACGTGAACCATCAGCACGGAGTCGCCCTTAACCTCCACGTTACCCTGTGGTGGTTCAGGCATTGGCTTTGGGAATACCCTAGACCACTCAATATTGATCCTGGCTATGTCAAGGCCCATTTTAACTGCATTATCATGAAACATCCTATACAGACCCCAGTAGCCTGGCCCATGCTCAGGCAGGTCACCGCTAACTAGGCCAGATGCAATGTTCTCAGGGTCATGAACCCAGACGTACCAGTCACTGTTAGGGTCCTCACTACCTGGGGTACCCATTTCAGATTGGAAACCGGCCTGGGACCAGCCAAACCTAAAGGACTTAGGGAAGATTATGCTCATTAAGCCAAGTACCGTGTGAAGTGTTATTAAGTTTTACCTGTGGTTGGTTCTAAACATTAAAGGTCCTCATTAACCATGCTTAGCTACGGTTTAACAGCGTTAATGCACACGAACCCATACCCCTCCGCCTCATCTTCGTTAACCATCCTTGGCTCCTCGTAATAATCTCCAACACCCTTACCTAAGGTGGCCACGTATGACGTGACCTTTAACCCAAGGCCACTGAGCATGCCTACAATCTGCCTAACGGTGAAGAACCTGGCCATTGAGTAGTAAGGGTGCCCCATTGACCCAAGTTCACTGTACCTTTTACCAAATGGGCTATTTAAGGGCACTATGCAGGTAATCAACCTACCACCATTCTTAAGAATCCTCACGCTCTCCCTCAGCATGGCTTCTGGGTTCATTGCGAAGCAGAGGGTCACTATGATGGTTACGTAATCCATGGATGAGTCCCTGATTGGCATCAGCTCGCCAACTCCTGAAACCACGGCCCAAGTCCTATCCTTAGCCAGTTTAATCATCTGTATCGAGGGTTCTAGGGCAATGGCCCCAGTGAGCCTTGT
>JAPWUH010000077.1 GCA_028275645.1 Caldivirga sp. | reverse complement strand
GTAGTTTTTGAAGCTGTTTAGTACGGCTTCATCCATCACGTTTTCGAAGACTGCTACTCCGAGTTCCTCTAGTTGTCTCTTGAGTTCTGGTTCTATGCTTCTTAGTGAGACTAGTACTGTGCTTCTTAGCTTTAGGAGTTTAATGTACTCATTCACCTGTTTAATAACGTACTGTGGCTCCTCCCACTTAACACGCCTAATGCCAAGCTTAACCTCAATGAGTAGGGTGGGTATTTTGCCCTGATTCACTAGGTCAATTAGTTTGCCCCAACCCACAGAACCAATATCCCCCTCGAAAATAACAATATCAGGGACTAGGTGCTTTGGTAAGCCCTTGGCGTCGGGAACCATTAATGATAGTGTGTGGGGTAGTATTGATGGTTGGTAGAATATAGTGTACTCCTTACCCGTAACCCTAGACCTAACGGTAGCTAGGGGCGTGTTACCGGTAAACCAAATGAACCAGCCTTGAAGTGATACCGCATCCAGAGCCTCAACCACCTTAGCAGCCACAAAAAGCTCTAGTACGTGGGCCATGTTATCCAATAGGCACTGAACCCTACCCCGTGTAGTCGGTGAAGCCATACATATTAGGATGGAAAGGCCTGGCCTACGTAGTGCATCACTCAGTCTCTCGGCACTGCCAGTGTACACCTCCGCTCCAGACCTCCTCACTACATCTATCGTCTCCCTAGACAGCCTCGGGACTAGGTCAAGGTATTGCTTAACGATATCCCGCTCATCACCCACTGGGCAGAATATTGAGGCAACCTTTAATGCGAATTCATCATCCCTCTCAGGCAAATCGCAACCACAACGCTTAACCACACCACCACTGGTGATGTAAGTCTCTGCGGAGAAGTGACCACTGACCGTGAAGCTGAGGTTCAATATGACCTTACCATCAAGCACATCCCTAGGGACTCTATACACCTCCTCAGTCATGTTACGCCTCCTCCTCATCCTTGAAACGAGCCTAGAGCCCCGTAGACGCCTAATGTTCACAAAGCAATCACCAGCATAAATGTAGATGTAATTCGTCGTCTGGCGAGTACCACCAACAACCTGAGTAACCTCATATTCAGAGCCCAACGACTTAACCAAACCCCCACCATCACCCCTACAACCGGTGAGGCATGGGGTGAGTAAATCCAAAGCCACAAACAGAGAGGCAATTAAGCTGTATTAAAGCATTCATGAATCACTGAAACAAAAGACCAACACCACACAACGAAGCACCCACAAACCACAACAAACCCCAGGCGCATATTTAAGGTACCATTGTCTTAATTCCTCACGCTTAGGTGGTTAATGATGCTTAGTGAGGGTTGTATCCGCCTAGCTAGACTAGAATAGTGATGTATTGTTTAATCATGGGTTTACCTCATAATCACGGTGATGAAAGACCCAGCATAATAAAGTCAATTAGGGAAACCAGCCAAATAGGGCTGGGGTTGTGGTTAAGGGGTTTGTTGGCTTATGGTTTTTGTTGCATTCGCAAAAAATGATGTTAAGGTGTCTACGATTTCATTAAGCCTATCTTTAAGCCTATCTTTAAATAGTGATAATACGCATTGCCGCATCAATTGCATAAGATACTTATCATACTCCTTCGGAATATTGTATGAGGTGCCACTTGCCATGGCCTTTATAACCTTGAGTAATTGATCGAGTGTTTGTATGAGGAGTTCAGAGTTATTCATGAATTCCTCCAGGTACCTTGAAATCTCTGAGTACTTCCTCATACTCTCATCATCCACCGGTGGGCACTTACTCTCATCCTCGGCTAGGCAGTACCTACTGGTTTGCTCGAAAAGCCCCATGCAGTTAACCAGCGGTAAGTCAATGATGATTGAGTATGCATAAGCCGTAACCAACCCACGTGTTAAACTAACCATTGCATTAAACATGTCCTTACATTCAGGGTACTTTTGGGTATTAGGTGATTGCTGCACTATACTATTGACCTTATCCCTTAACTTATCGAACCCACTCGATAAGCCATCCATACCCCTAAACCTCTTGAGCACATCATCAACACACCCATAATTATGCTCATTATAGCCGCTGAAAGGCTGTTTATTTTCCACACTTCTACTGAGGATGATGATTGAGAAGTCCTTAACCTTCGTGAAAAGGCCCTTGATCCTTTGGCTAAGCTCTTCACGCTCCTTCTCACCCAATTCACTCAATAGGCCTGCTACAGCCTTATCAGTCAATTGAGCCACCAATTGCTTAGCTGCACTTGGCCTCTTAAGAAGGTCGTAGAGCGCCCACTCAAGGTCCACGAGTGCCTTGGCATTATGGCCGTAATCCCTCTTTAGGAATTCAATTATTTTCTTCCTATCTCCATAAACAACCTCATTACATTTTTTCGCATGCCTCGTTACGATTCTTTCCATTTGAGCATCTAACTTAACCTTTCTAGTGAATTCACATATAATGCGCATTACGTAATATACGTGGGTTTTCGCAAGCTTCTCCGATGCCTGTTGCAGGTGAAACAATGCCCTCCTCCTGACTCCCTCCTCGGAATTTGCTGAAAGTAACCTGAACACTATTAAGTCTGTACGGGCTTCCTCAAGATAACCCAACAAAACACTCCTCACATCATTCCCAGCAGACATTAAAGAACTGTGATTAGCAACTTTATACGCCTATACCCAACTCCTCACTCATTACCCTCCTTATCGCCTTAAACACCTCCTGCCAGAATTCATCCAAGTACCTCTTAGCTACTTCCTCAGCCTTATCCCTCCCCTCACCTGATGAGTGCATGATTAAGTTCCTGATTTTTACCAACCTTCATGTTCTTGAATTCACAGCTTATTCCGTAACCACTACAGAACCTCTCAGCCTATGAGCTGACGAATTCCCTTACTAGGGCTAGAATACTAAAAGCTTAATTTTCTAAGTCATCTTATTTCTCCTTCGGGCTAAAGTAACTATCTATGAGGTACAATGCGATCCCCACAGCACCTATAATAGTGAGACCAATGGCTATAGGTTTCCATGGCGTTAGGGTTCTTGGTTGTGGAGACCCTAAGCATGGTGGAATTGGTTTCACGAGTTCGTAAGGTATATTGTATTTATTTAAGATTTCAATTAATGGTTCATAACATGGTTGAGACCCGTAAAATAGATGCTCAAGGTACTCTCTACTAACCTCCAGCTCACCATCGAGGGTATTATCAATGTACCCCCTAACGTGAACCTCGTATCTGCCGTCTATTCGTTTAACCAAGCCAAAAACCTGCCCCAAGCTTCCGTATCTGCGGAAGCCCAGCATCAACAAACCCCTCCCTCAATAAGGCATCCTTAGCCATCTCCAAATTAGATACCCTTACGTTACCGAACCAATTCATTTAATAAATCGAAGTAATGATGGTTTATAAATCTTTCTATTTAAAGCGCCTTAAAAGAATAATATTATTGGTGTTGACTCATCACCTCTCCCTAGTTCTCTTGGGGTTATTGTTTCAGGGTTTTCAACTCACCTTAGCCTGTTTAATGATGTGTTTTAAGGGTTTAGGGTTTACGTGGTGTGTATTGGAGTGTTGGTTTTAGTTCGTTTATTAGGCATTTCTCTAACTTTAACCTCTCCCTGTTTCTGGTTTTTGGGTTTTTGAGTTGTGGGCATGTTACCGTTATTATGGTTAGTTTGTTTATTGTTGTTTTTAGGATTCTGTTAACTATGAACCTCTCCCTATCAACAACACTAAGCCTAACCCATTCATCACTCTGCATGCAAACCTCACCAAGTAGGTACATTAAGAATCTAGTGACGCCCTCAGATGCTCCGATCCTAGCCTTACAATGCTCACCACCAACCCTCCTAGCAACATCACCAGTCTCACCAACGTAAAGCACAACACCACCATCAACTAGAATATACACACCAGGCACACCCCTCAAACTACCCACACTACCACAATCCCCAACCAATAAGCCACAACCACCACTCCCCAAACCAAGCCCCAACTCACCAAGGCACCTTTGAACAACATCCTTAACCAAACCCGGCACCACAACCACATTAAGACAGACACACAGTGCCTTAAAGGGATTCACTAAGGACACAGCCACGTGAAACTTAAGATGCGTAGGTAAGGTAGCGAAACCATAGACAAAAACCAGCCAAATCACCTTGAAACCCCCCAACCAAGAATCCCAACAGGTCCAGGAATCCTACACCAACACCCCCCAATCCCCCTTTGAGAACCTCACCCAACCAAGGAAGATCATACCCTTTAATTCTCCTTTGAGATCTTCTTGGAGGGTTAGGATTGCATATTGCCACAATATACACTGACCCACCCCTTCAATTCTCTTTTGAAATCCTCAGTGGGAGGCATTTAAGCATATCCGCATCCGTAGATGAACAATCCTTCAATTCTCTTTTGAAATCCTCCGGTTCCTCTGGCTTTTAATGGTTTTTTAGGTTTTGTGGTTTATTTTGGATGGTTGTCATTGGAACAGGGCTCCGGGGTTCATTGGATGAGTCATCCGTGTTCCGATGGTGTTTATGGTGGGGTTGAATGGTTGTTCCAATTGAAAGGTGATGGAGGAATTGAAATAGCGTTCCAATGATCCTAAATCAAATGCAAAATGAGGAAGTTGCATGAAACATGCAAAGTGATGGTAGGGTAAATGAATTCAGAACCCATGAGGCGCATTAGCAAAAATGCACGAAACATGAAATTTAAACAGTTAAAATGCATGTGCCTTACCTGGTTGCTTAGAATGTTTGGCGTCCTTATACCTAATCGCTTTAACACTCCATATTGAGGAGTGTTGAATATATTTGCGGTAAAATGCGTGGTGTAGCGTAATGGTGTGGTCTTTAAAAATTGAAAGGTTGAATGAGTATGGCGCCTTATCTGGTGGCCCCGGCCGGGATTTGAACCCGGGTTACGGGCTCCACAGGCCCGCGTGTTGTACCAGGCTACACTACCGGGGCCTTAACGCCTAACTCCTGCCTAACAACCTTATTAGCTTTTCTCCTCACGGCCCCTTAAGTTGGCTTCCTTAACCCCAATAGCACTATATATCGAGTTAAAGTTTATTAATCCCCTCAGCGTTTATAGTGTTGATGGGTGTTTTAGCCTTTATTCAGCGGCTTGGGAGATTACTTAAGCCGAGTCCTTCATATAACCTTAACCTCCTCGTTGACATGCTGCTTAACCTTGTTAGCGTTGATGCGGTTAACCCTAGGGCTATGTTGGCTAGGAGGCATAAGTTAATGAATCTGAGGTCCGTGATTGCCGAGCTTGGTGTGGCTAACTTGCTCTCCCTCAACAGTAGCCCTAATTATGAGGACTTCAGGTACGTGATGCTCCTCTACGAGTCCGATAGTGGGGATTAAGCGCATACGCCGCTCCTGTATATTGAATCCACCACTAGGGCCATTGGGTTATCCTTAACGGCCCTAACCCAGTAGCCCCTATCACCCGTGAGCATGCCTAGCAGTGCCGCGGCGTCCATGGGGTTCTTCAAGTCACCCATTGAACCAACCCCAAGTGACAGCACAGCCCTTGTGGAGTAATCCATTACGTCTAAGGCTACCTTAACCAAGTCGTTTACTAGCCCCATCCTGAGGAAGGGTAGTAGGACCAGTTCAATGTACTTACCCTCACCCTCCATTATGGCCAACTGCCTTCTACTCGGGTACTCCCGGCCCGGTAGTATGGTGACTACGTCAACCCTGTCGTTGGTTATGTACTTGTTTAGGGCATACCTATTGTTACCAACCACGTAGCTCACTGTGAACTGCCCCCAGCCACCACGCCTAGGCCCCTGGACCTTCCTCATGACA
>JAPWUH010000001.1 GCA_028275645.1 Caldivirga sp. | reverse complement strand
TGCCCAGGTCCAATAACCGGGTTGATTAAGGCCTACAGGAACGCCAAGAATGGTGATGTAATAGAGGTTTGGGCCACTGACCCAGGCTTCGAGCCTGATGTCAAGGCTTGGATAAGTAGGACTGGCAATCAACTGGTGGAGCTTAGGAAGGAGCAGGACAAAATAGTAGCGGTGATTAAGGTCACGGCCAAGAAGTGATTAATCATGGGCAGCGTTAAAAAGAGGGTAGTCATTGTTGGCGGGGGCACTGGAGGCTTGGTTTTAGCTAATAGGCTACCTAAGGACGAATTCGAGGTAACGGTGGTGGATAAGCAACCCTACAACTACTTCCTACCGTGGCTACTCTACATAGCCTTCAAGGGCTCTAGGAAGCCCATAAAAAGGGAGATAACAACCTTGATTAAGCCTTGGGTTAACTTCATACAGTCCGGCGCCAGGTTAATTAACCTGAATGATAGGTACGTTGAACTGGAGAACGGTAAAAGGCTAGGCTACGACTACCTGGTGGTGGCCACTGGGGCCACTGTAGACTACTCCAAGATCCCAGGTTTAAGTAAGGTAATTGACCTATACGGCAATTACCACAGTGATGAGGAGAACGCCTGGAAGGTGTGGAGGACAATTAATAATATTAAGGAGGGTACCTTAGTGTTCATACTTTCCTACGAACGCTACAGATGCCCCCCAAGCCCACTGGAGGGTGTTTTACTAGCCGATGAACACCTTAGGGAGTTGGGCGTTAGGGACAAGGTTAAGATTGTCTACGCCACGTCGTACCCAAGGCCTTACCCAGCTGAACCCATGAACGAGGTTGTTGAACCTATATTAAAGGAACGTGACATTGAGGTCATCCCCTTCTTCATCCTTGACCACATTGATGCCGATAAGGGTGTGGCCTACTCCATAGAGGGTGAGGAGCTTAAATTCAACGCTGCAATAGTCATACCACCTCACATTGGGGTTAACATTAAGTACAACCCTGATAATGTACTTGACTCGGATGGCTTCGTCCTAGCTGATAAGGATACCAACAGGATTAAGGGATTCGACGACGCCTTCGTTATAGGCGATGCATCCGCACTACCAGTAGCCAAAACCGGGGTAACGGCACACCTGCAGGCTACGGTGGTGGCTAAGATACTCACAGGTGGCTATGCACGTAACACTGGTAGGACTCACTGCCCCTTCGACCTGGGTTACGGCTTAGGCACATTCGTCATAAGCGATAGTACCCATGGCACTGTTAAGTACCCACCTAATAGGGTTAATCACCTGTTTAAGATGGCCTTCGCCTCATCATACTGGAGTATGCTTAAGTATCCTGAATTGTGGGATCCATTAATGGAGGCTTACTTCAACGCAACCGCACCTGAAAAGCTAAAGAAGATTTATGGGTAATGGTTATGAGTAGTTTAAAAGCCCAGGCTAACGTGCCCATTATGACGAGTGAAACTAGTGAGGATAAGTTGGCCAGTTTAATAAGCATGGAGAACCTTGAAGCCGTAAGTAAACTGGTGTCAATAGCTAAGAGACTCAATGAACTAGGCCTACTCGACTTAATCAACGATCTGCTGGGTGATGAGGAATTCCTGAGGGAGGTGTTCAACCAGCTACTAACCACCGATAACGTAGTCCTCCTGGCTAACATGGAGAACCTAGTCAAGCTACTGGCAAAGTTAAGCGATAGGAAAATGGTTGAGCAACTAACTAAACTGTTAACATTACTAAGCATGCTTAGTGGTAGTGGGTTGGTTGATTCAATAGGCACCCTGTTGAGTAATGGCGATGCCGTAAAGGCTATGCAGGACTTGGTTGCATCAATAGGTGACTCGCTACCCCTATTATCAAGGATTAAACTCGGCGAGGCGATTAAGGCGGCTGCCGAGTCGGTTAAGGCTGGCGAATCCGTATCAGTGGTGGCGCTGCTCAGGAAGCTAATGACTGACCCGAACGTTAAGAGGGGTTTATTATTCATCGTGGGGTTCCTTGAGGGGGTTGGAAGGCAATTAAGCCAGTAGGTAAAACAATAATTTAAAAACCGTCAATCCGCATTTTCACTACATGGGTAAGGTGGTTTTATTTGATGAGCATTCAAGGGATTTGGGGCCTAGCGTGGCGGCTAGGATAAATGCCAATGCCAGTGAAGTAGCCCATAAATACTTCCCTGATGGTGAGCAGTACGTTAGGGTCACTACCCAGCTTAGTGGTGATGACGTTCTTTACGTGACTAGGCTGTACCCTAACCAGGATCAGGGGTTAATCAGGGTTATGCTGCTTGTGGATGCAGTTAAGGGGCTTGGGGCATCTAGGATAGAGTTATTCATACCCTACATGCCCTACGCCAGGCAGGATAGGAGGTTCCTTGAGGGTGAGCCCGTGAGCATAAACGTGCTGTTGAGCACCTTCAGGAACCTTGGGGTGGATTACCT
Organism: Caldivirga sp.; assembly: GCA_028275645.1. Classification (GTDB taxonomy): domain Archaea; phylum Thermoproteota; class Thermoprotei; order Thermoproteales; family Thermocladiaceae; genus Caldivirga. Next base: position 28,107 of record JAPWUH010000001.1, on the reverse strand, counting down.
ATATGTAGTTGATATTCACAAGCCCCAGAGCCTCAATGGGTTTAATGGCTTCATAAACCTTAAACCGTTTAAACTATATGCTGAGGCCTTGAGGGGTTTAAGGAATCCCGTTGTCGTGAGCCCTGACCTGGGCTCCCTTTGGAGGGCACAGGAGTTGGCTAGTGAACTTGGGGTTGAGTACGACTACCTGGAGAAGCATAGGGATAGGTATACAGGTGAGGTTTCATTCACATTGAAAAACATAAACGTTAAGGGCAGGGATGTAATCATAATCGATGACATAATATCCACGGGGGGAACCATAATTGGTGCAGCTAATGTACTAAGAGAGATGGGTGCATTAAGCATCACCGTGGTGGCCACCCACTGCATAATGATAGGTGAGGCTGAGGTTAAGTTGAGTAAGGCTGTTGATAGGGTGTACTGCAGTAACTCGATACCAGGCAAGTACTCCGTGTTCGACGTGGCACAGCTACTACCACCATGATGAATGTTAAGATGCGCATTTAAAAGATATTAAACTATTAAGAGAATTGCCGTTACCATCTCTATAGTGTTAATGCTTAACGCTACTGTTCACCATTTTATTGAAAACACCTTGTTCGTTGATTGCCTTATCAGCCTCCTCCAAATCCTTAAGTGTATCTATTGACTTCCAGTAAACGTCACTGTACGATACCCCAAGGAGCTTCTTATCCCTAGCCAGCCTGGGGAATGTGTAGACCTCTATGTCACCCTTCTCAGGTAGGTAGTCTTTAATCGATTTCCTTAAGGCGTACACGCCGGCGTTTATGAGGTAGGGCAACTGTGGCTTCTCCTGGAAGTTAACTATAAACCCCCTCTCATCAACCTGAACTATGCCGTATGGGCTCCTTAGGGGTGTTAAAGCGATGACGCCGATTACGTCGTTGCTGAGTGCATTTAATAACCTACCTATATTAAGGTTAGTTATTATGTCGCCATTGATAACTATGAAGTATTCATCATTAATGTACTTCAACGCATTCTTAACAGCACCACCAGTACCCAGGGGTTCACGCTCCACGCTGTAGTAAACCTTAACGCCGAATTGGGAACCATCACCAACGTACTCGAATATCTTCCCACCCAGGTAACCGACGGCAAGCACTATGTCTGTTACGCCCTGCTCCCTTAACCAGTCTATCTGCCAGGCCAGTATTGGCCTACCCGCAACCTCCACCAGCGGCTTGGGTCTATCATCGGTGAGTGGCCTAAGCCTTTTACCAAATCCACCAGCCAGTATAACAGCCGTTAGTCCCATAAACTAGTAGAACCCTTGGGCTATTAAACAATTACCCTATACCCTTGAGGGTTAGTGAGCACCGGCTTGAGTACCTCTCGAGGATTCTCATCGTGTTTTGAGGGCTCTTTCTAGGATGGGCCGCCCATAGTGTCCATGAAACCTCACCCATTACCCTAATTTAAGGCTGGGGAGATGAGTAGCTTGCCTTTTAGGGCCAGTAGCTCACTGGGTCCTAATCCTATGTATTTTTATTAAGCACCTGTCGCACACTATGACATCCTCAGTGACCGATCCACCATATATGTAGGACTTATGCCTATGCCTATACTTCACCATCATCTGTGCACCGCATTTGGGGCATGGCCCATCGGGTTCGTTGATGTTGGATACCTTAGATGAGAAGGTGGTTAACGCTAGGTTAATGGCCTCCTCAAGCCGCTCCTCAAGCCTATACATGTCAACTGCGTAAACCTTAATATTAAGGTTTACGCCATTCCAAACCCTAACCATATCCACTAGCTTACTAACTTCATCAGCCATGTAAAACGCCCTATAGGAAACTACTATGATGCCATCCACCTTACCTAACCCCATTTTATCAACAAATTCAAGTGGATCACTTATCAATAAGTAATCCTCGTTGGGCAGCCATATCAGCAGGTTTAGGGAACCTAACTTAGCTATAAAGGATTCGTCGTTAAGTCTACTTAGGGTAAACCCCCTCTCAGCCATTATTCTACTTAAGTCCTTAATGGCATCCTCCCTTTCCACGGATTTAAAGCCGCCTGCCATCGCTTTTAAAGTTTTAAATTTCCCAATAATCCACAGCTTAACTGTACCTCGATAGTTAAGTGTGGTCATGACTTAACCTCAATTAACGCTCATTAAGGATGAGTGGTGTGGGTTATTTGGCGGTGAAATTGGTTGAACCAGGTTAATTGAGAAATATGATGCCCATTACCTAACCCTTTGATGCCGCCATCTCCCTTTCTTGGGATTCTATGAATGGTTTAAGGGAGTCCGGGACTCTTATGGCTAAGGCTGCAGCCCCAATTATACCTATGTCATCGCCGAAGCGTGTGCCTGTTATTTCAGGCATTCTATTTACTACGTACCTCTTTATGTATTTGTTTAACCCATCCATTATTATGTCGCTGTTGTTGAGGAAGACGCTGCCGCCGAGTATAACGATTTCGGGGTCGTAGGCGTTTATTACGTTAGCGACGCCGGCTGCTATAGCCTTAAGCACGTAGTCAATGAACTCCACGGCGAATGAATCCCCCTTCCTATACCCATTGAATATGTCTGGGGTTGTTGCCCTACCCTCCTTAACCATTAACGCCACCTCGCTCATTTGGCCCCTATACCGCTTCTCAAGGTACCAACGCGCACTCCTGGGTATATTTCCACCGCCTGCTATGGCTTCCAGGTGCCCATAACCACCGCAGCCGCATTGTAGGTCGGATTCTATGTCAACCACCGCATGGCCCATTTCATGGGCGTTCCCATCCTTACCAACTAAGAGGTGTCCGTCGACTATCACACCCATCCCAATGCCCGTGGATAGCGTTATGTAAACAACATTATTTTTACCGACGCCTTGGCCAAATAGGTACTCCCCCCAGACAGATGCCATTGCATCGTTACCGATGATTATGGGTAGCTTGAGGCCGGTTCTTAATGGTGCGTAAAGCCTAAACCTCTTAACCCTCCACCTTAGGTTGGGGGCTATTATTACGTTACCTGTTCTAAGGTCAAGGGGCCCTATTGAACCTATACCCACCGCCGATATTGAGGGTAGGTACTTGGCTAAGTCCTCCTTAGCGCCCTTAATAATAATGTTAGCCACCGTGTCCTCATCACCCTCAGGCGGCATGGGGACCTTTATCTTCTCTATGACCCTGCCACCCTCATCTATAACCCCTATCCTAATGAAGCTTGCACCCACATCCACACCTAGGTAATGCTGCACATTAACCACCCTGTATTTGAACAATCTTGAAGTTTAAAAGCATTATCCATAACAAGAACCTCCACACAAAACTGTCAACACACCCTTACTGAACCTCTAATACTCACCTAGTAGCTTAACTCAGTCTTTTGCTTAATGTCCATGCCATGTCCACAGCCGTGGTGATTAAGTAATATGCATGCTAAGGGGATAGGTTTAAATATCTAATGAACCTTCCAGTTTTGTGGATAAACTTAAACTGTACGTATTGATACAAAACCTTGCTAATGGCTTAACGCAACCGTTCATAGGATTCCTAGCCGTGGCTAACGGAGTTTCTAATATAGGCCTTGGCCTTGTTTCATCCGCAAACGGCTTCTTCGCCGGTTTAGTTCAATTACCCCTAAGGGGCCTCAACGAACCTGTTAGGCTCCTTAAGATTTCAACGTTAGTATTGGCTGCGCTGTGGCTAACCATGGCCTTCGTATCCTACGGTAACCCTACGCTATATGTAGCAACCTACCTATTGATAGCGGCGGTTGGTGGTGTTTCATCTTACGCCTGGGCGTTGCTGATGGAGAGGGCAAGTAGGGGTTCTAGGGGTAGGGTACTTGCTGAGTATGGTTTCTTCGGCGCCGTGGGTAGCCTATTAGCCACCTTAACGGCTGGTTTAGTGGTGAAGGGGAATTACGGGCTAGCTAGGTACGTGTTTCTGACAGCCGCGGTGCTAATAATGAGCAATGCGGTCATTTTAACGCAGTTAAGCGGCATTAGGTATGATGGAGGCTTGGGTAGCATTAGGCAAAGTATTAAAGGCATTGAGAGATTTCTAGCAGCAACATTCCTATTCGCCATGGTGTGGTCCTTCGCCTGGCCAATATTCCCAGTGGCCCAATACTACGTGTTTAACATGACCACTGAGCAAGTTGCCATATTGAGCATAGTGGGTGGTGCATCAACACTAATACTCCAGAGGCCAGTGGGTTCGTTGGTGGATAGGCATAGGAGGTTAATGATGTTCCTGGGTAGATTCCTACTAATAACATTCCCATTGATGTACGTGTTCTGCACGAACGTGTACCAGTTATTCATCTTCAACGTGGTGTCCGGTTTCACCAACTCGGTGTCGAGTACAGCCTACATGGCGTACCTCTTCGATAACTCGAGGGATAAGAAGGGGGCGATAACACTCTACAACGTTATCTATGGTACAGGGACCTTGGTTGGGTCACTGCTGGGTAGTACTGCGTTAACAATAGCTGAGCCGCTTGTCGGAGTCACCGATGCCGTTAAGTACCTGCTGGTCATTGATGCCGCAGCCAGGGCTGGGGCGGCCGTGGCTTACCTTAAGCTGCCTGAGTTCAGCTCCCCCAGTAAGGGTACCTTAACCATCTCAGCTAGGGCTAATTAATCAACACGCGTAATTAGACCTCTTAGGTAGTTCAACACGTCATTAACCATGGCATCCCTGTTCGTGTAGCTTAGCCTAAATACCCTACCAAGGCTTGAATGCGTACGTAGCCAATCAGTCATCCTAACGTGGACCGTTACTATGAAGTGCCTTGACTTAACCACCTCCTCAACCCTTCTCAGGAACAGTGGGTGCTTCATCTCCATAGGGCCCACCTCATCTATCACGTATAAATTCCCGGGTTCATTAAGCAGAGCCAACCCCCACTCCACAGTATTAATGTCAACGTGGTACCTCCCAACCATCGGACCCTCAACAACGTTAACGTGGGCCAGCCACCTCCACTCACCACTATTAACATTAACCAGCCTAAAACCAACCCTGACACCCTGCTCCCTCGCCTCAATGGTGTAGAACCCTGCTACCCTAACCCCCATTGCTCTAAGCCTATCCACAACCTTAACCACCAGGGTTGTTTTACCCACTCCAGGTGGCCCAGTTATGAAGGCGCCTAACTCAGTCACATTAACGCGGCGTAACCGTCTTTATTAAATAATCCACACCTTAACGCCACCCAGTTAAGTGCTGGTTCATCGGCTTCGCTGGTGGTTTCACGGCTATCGTGGGTGCGCTACAGCCTACACATCCGTCAACTAGCCATTCAATACTAAGTAAGCATAATGGTCAGGGAGACGCCGAAAGGTCAATGACCTGAAACAGCCCTTAGGCATTGGGCGTCACGTTTAAAAGAGGTTAATGCTTTTGGGGAGTCGTGAGGATTTACAATTGCTCATACTGTGGGAGACCAATACCACCAGGTTACGGATTAATGTACGTGAGGGTTGATGGTGTTATTCTGCGATTCTGCAGTAGGAAGTGCTTCGTAAGCATGGTTAAGATGGGTAGGAATCCGCAGAAGCAGGCCTGGGTTAGGAAGGCTAAGCGCGTTAAACAGGCTGCTCAGCCAGGTAAACCAACGGCTAAGTAAGCCTAATCTTATTAAACAATAGGTTAAATAGATCCTGGTTAAGATATCTAGCGATGATTAGGCTCACCGCATCTTTAATCATACTGCTGGCCACGTTACCCATACTTGCCGCCACCCCAAACTATGTGGTTAACTATGGGTTGCTTTACATCAACGGCTCATCCACCTTAATATCACTACCGGTAAACGGCTCATTAATCATACCTTTAAGGTGCATGGGTAACGTGGCTAACGTAACCCTGGTGGTTGATCCAAGGTCTCAAATGGGGGTATCATCAGCACTCCTCATTCTTAATAATGGATCAGTAAGGCAGGTAACCGGGTTAAATTCACCTAAGTTAATCAATACTTGGGTTAACTGCAGGGACACCTATGGATTAGTTGTTAATGTGGCTAACTACATGAAGATACCGCCAGTACTGTACCTTTACAATGGCCCACCTTTAACCGGCAGCTTCAGCGGCTCTGGGCTACTGGTGATTAACAACACGTCTCCACCTGGATTAACAACACTCTACTCGATAATTGAACTCATGGTTATTAGTGGCTCGGTTAACCCATCGTCACCCTTCACGTTCCTTGTCAACAGTAGTAAGTACGTTATGGATGTGAATGGGGTGTCCGTAGTCATAAACAGGTACATATACGTATCCTACACAGCACCCATAACATTTAAAGTGACCAACGCAACCGTTTACTACTCGGTTAACGTAACATACTCAATACCCATTACCGGCATGTCATGGAATGGACTTGCACTTTTAAGCAACGACACATTGTACTACGTGGTTCACCTACAGGGTTCAATGAGCAGGCTGGGCAATGCCATGCCAGTGTTCATACCTGGTGAGGTATTGGTTAGGGTGAGTGGCTTAGTCAACTGGGCTGAGTCGCAGGTGTCGTTGAAGGTGAATCCATGGTGCTCCAATTACCTAACCCCGGCCCAGGTTGTTAATGGCAGTATAGTGGCTCAGGTACCATCCAACGTAACGCTTTACATAGGCGATGAGCCAGTGGCCAATTTAGTAATCCTTGGCTTAGCCAGTGGTGGTGCATCAATAAGCCTAAACAATGTAATAATGGGTAGCTCCCTCAGGGTCACCACCCTTGACAACTACCCTATTAATGCTACAGTATTACTCATTGGCCATGGGATCTACACGTTGCTTAGAAACAATACCTGTCTAACCCCAGGCATCTACTCAATCATAGTCATGAGTAATGTAGGTTACTATAGGCTTACGGCTGTAGTAAACCAATCATTAACCACCATAACGATACCAGTATTCCACGTGGTTAACCTAAACGTTACCTTAACCCAACTACCCCCAGCATGCAGTGGTGTATCACTCCTCCTCAACTCCTCAACCATATCCATTAATAGGTATGGCGATGTGTTTAACGTGACCCTTGGTGATGTTAAGTATGGATCTAGGATTATGGCCAACGCCGTGGTTAATGGATCAGTGGTTGGGTCAATGATTATTAGGGTTAATTCAAGCACGTTAAACGTGGCTATACCCATAAGGGCTGTTAACGTTAAGGTAACCGGCTTATTAAACTCCCCCATTAACGCCATTGTTAACATTGGCGGCTTAAGATTCCACGTAAACGGTTCAGCGTTAGTATGTGCACCAGTTGATGCGAATTACGCTACACTATATACGCTTGTGGGTTCGTTTACAGCTCCAATAGTGAATAACTCAATATCGGTTAGTGTCCTGTATTACATTAATCTAAATTACCTGATTGCAATTTTGCTGGTGGTTACTGTGCTATCCCTAGCTGTGTTGATAGCTAGGTTTATTGGTAAAGGTAGGGATGGTGGGGGTGGCGGCGATGTGGTGATTGTCGTAGGGGATTAATAATGATTACACCCCCACGCATCCTCATCGCTTAGAAGATGCGTTGTTAAACCTGTAAAGGCAACTAACTTTGAGGGCTAGGCTTATGCACATGATCGTAAGTTACGGATAACTCAACATCGGTAATATAGGGGTAGTACCCTAATCTGGGGGTAAAGTTTTTAAGCAAGGGGGTATAGCGTGCTTAAAAACCACATAAGAATGTAGCAATGAGGGCCCAAACCAATCCCCTCGCATTGGGAGAAGAGGTTCCCAAGTACGCGAGGGGGGTTGGGGCAGCTGTATATGGAACTCACGTTTACGGTAACCTATATGACTGTGACGAAGATGTACTCCGAGACGAGGTTAAACTAACTAGTATAGTTAAGGAGGCTGCCGAGAAGGCTAACGCAACCGTGGTTTCACTATTCTACTACAAGTTCACGCCAATAGGCGGGTTATCGGTAGTTGCGATTGTAGCTGAGTCACACATATCAATACATACCTGGCCTGAACACAGGTACGCCACCGTGGATGTCTACACCTGCGGATCGCATACAGACCCCTTAGCCGCCTTCGAGTATATTGTTGAGAAGCTTGGGGCTAAGAGGTATAGCGTCAATATAAGCGATAGGTCACTTTACGAGGATGAGGATGCTAAGGAGGATCCGCAGCCTTAAATGAAGCCCCACCCCATTTAAAAAGAGTTAATATTTAAATTTTTTCAAGGTGAAAGCCTAACCAATGGGTATAGAATTCCCACCCTACTTCCTGATGGCATACACGGAGATAAGCAAGTTCATCGGTGAGGCTATAAGCAAGATAAGTCCAGACCAGGTTAATGAGTTTATAAATGAATTGGAGAGGCTTTACCATAGGGGTAATAAGGTGCTGGTGGTGGGGGCTGGTAGGTCTGGTTTGGTGGCTAGGGGCTTCGCCATGAGGCTAATGCACCTAGGCTACAAATCCTACGTCCTTGGGGAGACCATAACGCCAAGCGTGGGGTCTAATGACCTCGTGATTGCCATAAGTGGTAGTGGTACGACGAGTATCGTGGTTGCCGCCTCCGATGCGGCTAAGCGCATGATGGCTAAGGTGGTTGCGATTACCAGTTACCCAGACTCACCACTAGCCAAAATAGCGGATCTGGTCCTTGTAATACCAGGCAGAACCAAGGTGTCTAGGGTTGACGACTACTTCGCCAGGCAGATACTAGGTCTCCACGAACCATTGGCGCCACTAGGCACATTATTCGAGGACACGACAGCCGTATTCCTCGACGCAGTAATAGCGGAGTTGATGCATAGGTTAAATAAGACTGAGGAGGATTTAAGAAACATGCACGCCAATATAGAGATCCCCTAGTAATGCTAATAAACGATTTTAATGCGATTAGGCAAGTGACTGTTTCACTTAGACTTGGTGACCTTGAACTACTGGGCAAACTAATAAACTCCACACCAATAGACCTAACCAGGTTATTTAAAGCTAGGAAGAGGGATAATACATACATTATACCGCTGCTCAGGGAACCCTGGATACTAACCATTGACTTGAATGATCAGTACAGCCTTGAATCCACCAATGGGAGGCTGGGCGTTGAAGGGGTTGACATTAGGGTTAATAATAGGCAGGCTAGGGTTGTTGCAGGCTTCCTGGCATCAAACGGCTACGTATACGGATCATACATTGGTGGTGGAGGTGCGTTTAAATGCATGAGGATTAACATCAACATTCCCACTGGCCTAGTGGTGCCGCTGAATAACGTTGTCTTTGAATCAACACAGGCGTACGTGAGTAGGTATGAGGGTAGGGTGGTGGTTCCAAGGTGCACCCTCTCTAATAGCGCCGGCTTAACGACGAGCAAACTCATCTTTGCAGCATTAAATGTACAGGCAATGGGTAATGTGACTGTCGAAATCTCTACCCTTAAGGTGTTATATTTATAGGTTAATCAACTTTTTAAATATAAATTCGGCTAGGTAGACTATGGAGTCTGTAAGGAAGGTTGAATTAAGTACAAGCGGAAAGATTATTGAGTCTCCATGTGGCCCGATAATACATGGGCTCGAGGACGTACTAATCAAGGTCACCTCAATAAGTGACATAGATGGTAGGAAGGGTATACTGTGGTATAGGGGGTATAGGATTGATGACCTGGCCAAGTACTCGAGCTTCGAGGAAACAGCATACCTGATACTCTACGGTAAGTTACCCACCAGGAGTGAATTATCTGAGTTTAGTGAAAGGTTAGCAGCCAATAGGGACCTACCTGAGGAGATCTACTCAATAATAAAGGTGCTGGCTGAGAGGAAGGTCCACCCGATGCTGGTCCTTGAATCAGCCGTATCAGCGTTAGCAGGCTTCGACCCTAAGGCTGGGGATTTAAGTAAGGACGCCTTATACGAGCAGGCGATCAGATTGGCTGCAGTATTCCCAACAATAATAGCCGCCCACTACAGGTTTAGTAGAGGGTTAGGGTTAGTTAAGCCGAGGAAGGATCTTAGCCAGGCTGCTAACTTCCTCTACATGATGTTTGGCACTGAGCCGGACGATATCTCAACCAGGGCAATAGACCTGTACCTGATCCTCCACATTGACCACGAGGTCCCGGCTTCAACATTCGCAACCCACGTGGCCATATCCACGTGGACAGACCTATACTCAGCCATAGTAGCTGGCATAGCAGCCTTAAAGGGTCCACTTCACGGCGGCGCCAATGAGGCAGCCATGAAGCAGTACCTTGAGATAGGTAGCCCAGACAAGGCGAGGCCATACGTTGAGAAGCTACTGGCCGAGGGTAAAAGAGTCATGGGTGTTGGGCATAGGGTCTATAAGACGTATGATCCCAGGGCTAGGATATACAAGGAGCTTGTTAGGGAGCTGAGCGAGAGGAAGGGTAACATGACCTACTACAGGATAGCTGAGGAGGTTGAGAAGGTAGTCCTAGAGAAGCTTGGGCCTAAGGGACTTTACCCAAACATAGACTTCTGGAGTGGCATAGCAATGTACCTACTTGGCATACCGTACGAGTACTACACACCAATATTCGCAATGTCTAGGGTTGTTGGCTGGGTTGCCCATGCAATAGAGTACCTAGGGGAGCACAGGTTATTTAGGCCGAGGGCATGCTACGTTGGGCCTCATGACGTGCAGTATGTTCCGATAGATCAAAGGAAGTGAAGCGAGAACTAAAGATAGCCGCTTAAAACTGTGCCTTTCTCTGTTTTAAGAACTCCCTAAATATGTCTGTTTCTGTGTATATTTCCTTGTAGCCATCATTAACGCTCTTGAACTTGATGTACTCTATCCAAAGATTCCTGTGATGCTCATCATACTTGCTCTTAAGCCTAACGTGCTTAAGTAGCGAGAGAGTGTTTTGGTAGTCCCTTCCGCAGACTGGGCACCTAACCATTCTACTTCACCTCACTTTTCCTCATTTTAATTACTTTAAGATTACCGTTCTCATCAAAGTCGTATTTTACAACGTACTCGGCCTCATCATCCCACTGGGGTGGTTGGGCCATGTCCTCTGGCTTAAATATGGTAGACTCTAGGTTAGGGAAGGCACCATCACTTATGGTTGTCCCATATAGCGACCCAACTGGACAGGCATCAACGCAGAAGTGGCACAGTATACACTGCTCATACCTTATCCCTGGGTAGAATTTACCATTAGGTGCCCTGTACATGAATATTGCATTAACCGGGCATGCCCAGGCGCATTGGAAACACGATATGCACTTCTCAATGTCATTAACTATGAAGCCCCTAAACCTATCAACAACCCACCTCCTCTCCCTAGGGTACTGTATAGTGAACCTAGTGGGCTTAACAAACTCCTTAACCCCAACGGCCAGTGCACTTAAGTGCCCGGTTACTGGGTTAACCTTGGGTTGAGTAACCTTCTTGGCCATATTAAACCACCGGTAGCGCAAGCCTAATAACTATACTCCATATAACACTTACTACTGATAAAATAAGTAGTGTACGCCATCCTATTCTTAAGGCTTGGTCAAGCCTATAGCTGGGGTATACAGCCCTAAGGAACGAGAAGAACATCATGACCAGGAACACCCTAACCCCCAGCCACAGTGGTGCGGATAAGTCACCGAGGGGCGCTATGTACGGTCCACTCCAGCCACCGAGGAATAGTATTGAAAGTAGCAGGGTCATTACGTAGGTCTTCTCGTAACTCATGGTCATTGTTAATCCAAATATTAACCCACCATACTCGGTGAATGGGCCGACCACTATATCCGTGTCATTCTCAACTATTTCGAATGGGAACCTTGATGATGCCATGGCCGTGGTTACCACAGCAACTATGAAGGCTATTGGGTTAAGTATTGCCCCAGGTATATAATGCGCAACCTGCTCATTAACCATCATGAATGGGTCGGCTGTACCAAACAGAATTATCATGGCTATTACCGACAGCATGAATGGTATTTCATAAGCCGCGTACATGAATGCCTCCCTAACTGTACCTATGTAGGCCCACTTATCCGTTGACGCCCAACCAGTGACAATAACCACAACGTTGAATATTGATATGAGCACAGCGGCGATTAGGATATTGTAACCTGTGTTTATAGCGTAGACATTGGGCCCAGCCGGTATGAACAGCACAGGCAGTAGCGCAAATATGAACCCGAATACAGGCATGTGTATGAAGTAAGCGGCATCAGCCTCCTGGTGTATTATAATCTCCTGGAGTGTATACCTTATTAAGTCACTTATCGGTTGAATAACACCACCAAGTCTCTTAGATATTTCAAGTGGCCCATACCTCCACTGAACCCTGGCGGCAGCCTTCCTCTCCCACCATATTACGAATATCAACGGTATGAACAAGCCAATTAAGCCTGGGACAAACCACACGGCAAATATGGGCATCCACAGTAGGAAGTTCACTATCGGCCCAATGACAGGTACCTTAAGTAGGAAGTTTATGAGAGGCTCCAGGAACGGTATCTGCACCATAGGCTCTAGGTAACCCATGGTTAGGGTTGCTTAATCTTATGTATTTAAAGATTAGCCCTTTACCTTACGCAAAGAACCCCAACCCCCATAATAGAAAGGGTTAATAACGCTGTTGAGTTAACTTATCGAAATGAGTAATGACGATATTGTGGTTAGGCTAGTTAACGTGAGTAAGAGGTACTACATATCTGAGTCTGTGTACGTTGATGCATTGATTAATGTTAACCTAAGTATACGTAGAGGTGAGGTGGTCGTTATAATGGGCCCAAGCGGCTCAGGTAAATCAACACTACTCAACATAATAGGGATGCTTGATAAGCCAACCAGTGGTAGGGTCTACCTCGACGGCGTGGATGTTACAGATATGAGTGAGGGTGAGTTAGCTAGGTTTAGGCTGTTTAAGGTTGGATTCCTGTTCCAGCAATATAATCTGATACAGAACCTAACGGCTCTTGAAAACGTCATGATGCCCATGATAATGAGTGGCCTATATGACAGGGCAATGGCCGAGGCCAAGGCCAGGTATCTACTGGAGCTGGTTAGGTTAACCCCATACGCCACCCATTTCCCCAATCAACTGTCAGGTGGCCAGCAGCAGATGGTTGCCTTAGCTAGGGCCTTAGCGTTAAACCCAAGCTTCATAATAATGGATGAGCCTACAGGCGCCCTGGACCCAGTAAGTGCATCAAGGCTACTGGCCCTAATAAACGTGCTTAATAAGGCCATAGGTGTGACGATGATAATAGCCACCCATAACCCTGATGTTGCCCAGGTGGGCACTAGGATACTTAACATTAGGGGTGGTAGAATCTATGAGTCGGGTGTTGTGGAGAGGATAAACATAGGCGGCGTTAACGTTAAGGACATGGTTAAGGCATATATAGAGGGGCTTAAAATAGATTTATTAGCCAGGAAAAGCAGCAAATTAGCGGATGATGCGAATAGGATTGAACAGGAGATATCAAGGCTTGAGGAGATTGTCAATAATTAACCCACTGGTTAGGGCATTACCTGCCGTACACCATGGCCAACTCGACTCATTGAAATTGGGGTTAATGTTAATGGCCCTGGCAGCACTAGCGGTCGTTCATATGGCTAATGCCTTAAGCCCCCTATCAGTAACCTACACAATCAACTTCATCAACTACTACACGAGCAGTGGCGTTAAGTCGTACGTCATCTACAGTGTTAACCTGGTTAATGAGAATGCATCAACGGTGAAGGTAACCGTGGGTTTTAAACTGCCACCATACTCAACAATAGTATATGCGTCAAGTGGATACTTCATGAAGGGTTATGACGTGTACTGGAACATTAGCATTAACCCATTTGAAACTGTTACACTTAACGTTGAGTTCCAGAACCCACTAATCAACAGCTACATAATAAACTTCAACTACCTAATTAATGGATCCGCCGGGTTAAGCCAGGTGATTAACGGAAGCTCGGGCATTAGGCTCACCCTGCTGGTCAATGCCTCAAACATATTGGGGCTACCACTAACGTATAACGCATACTTACCCCTCCAAAACAACGTCAACTTCTACTACTCACCCCCACCAACGGGTCTAGTTAGCATAGGCACTGGGGATTACGTGTACTGGTCCGGTGAGATACCCATGAACGGCTCCATTGAGCTGAACATAACGTTCATAACCACTGGTTCAGGTAACTGGAGCGCCATTAACCTGGGTACATTAACCCTATCGTCATCAATAGACCTATACTACTACTTAAACTACCTCAGCACTGTGATAAACCAGTTGAACACCACGATGCTGAGGCTCAACAACATACCTTACATAAGGCCAATAAGCGGTAACGCAACGATACTCCTCAATGATTTGTACCAATTGTCATACCTGCTGAATGCGACCGCTTCCCTGTATAGGCAGTCAGCCTACTACATAAACTCAACAAGAGTTATTGAGAGCCTACTCCTACTTCAGGTCTACGAAGTTAACTATGCGTTAAGGGCTGAGTACGGCGTCCTAAGTAGGCTTAACTCAACGATACCGATGGTTTCGGCATCACTTAGGCAAATAATGAGTAACCTGACTCAACTCAATAACGAGATCATTAACCTCCAGTATGAGGTCATTTCAGATGTTGTGTATGCCTATGGGGAGATTGAACAGTACAACGTCACGTTAATGGAGCTGATACCGATACTGAACACTGCCAATGAGACTCTGGCCGGGTTCTACCAATACCTGGGTTATGTTCAGGGTAATTTAACTAACCTGTATGATGAAGTTAACTCACTCAACATTGATGGTAAGGTTAAGGCTGATATACTGGGTAGGTTAAGTAAGTTGATTGACGATGTGAAGGCGATGAGGGAGGCTGTACTTAAACTTGAGGGTTACGTCAGTGAAGCTGAGATGGGGGTGGTGGCGGCTAGTAGGCAGTTAAGTGAAGTGGCGTATCAATTAAACACTAGGGGAACTGCAATAGTGGTGACCTTAACCAACATAAGCAATACGCTTGTTAAGACTAATCAAAGCGTATACTCACTTTACATCGCATTAAACTACTTGGGCAATGTCCTTAATTCAACCACCACAACTCTCAACTCAACGTTGGGTAAGCTTAGTGAGACCTTATCAGTACCCACGTCACTTTACGGTAACCTAACCAATATAGTAAATGGCCTCCTGCTAACCAGTAATCAGCTTCAAAACGCATCCGTAAGACTCATGAGGATTTACTTTAACGTAACTGGGCAGTACATACTGTTTAGTACGGCAATTAACCAAAGTCTACAATACCAGAGGGCTAGCGTACTGGGCGAGTTGTATAGGTACGAGGCGTATTATGGGGTGGCTAGGGGATTGTATAACCAGTACCTCAGTAACCTCATAATTAACGCATCACTCACGCCCACGGTTGACATTATAGTTGAGCAGACCAGCATTGTTAACCTACCGATAATACTCAACACAAAGTACATATCCATGGTCCTATCAAACATAACGAGCATTAACTCCAGCATAAGTGGGCGTGATTCAAACAGGGTGAGCAGTGGTTTGGGGCTTTATGCATCAGTGGCGGCTGCCCTTGCACTTGCCGCTGGCCTTATCCTCAATAAGCGTAAGTACATCACCGGCAACACTGCCTATGGGCCTTGAGGCATCGATAATTGGGTAGCCTCGCTCCTTAGCCCTCCTTAGGTAAATCTCCTGTACCTTCATTAGGAGGCTGAGGTTCCTCTCGAAGTACTCCAACACACCCCTGCTGGATAACCTCTCCCTAACCACGGCTAGGGGTGCGTTAAGTATTATCACGAGGTCTGGTTCAGGGACCATGGAGTTTACCCTAAGTATCCAGTCAATGGGTACGCCCTGGGCGCCTTGGTACGCCACGGAGGACTCTATGTAGCGCTCAGTAATCACTATGAACCCATCCCGAAGCTTGGGTTTAATGACCGTGTTGAAGTGCATGATTCTATCGGCAGCGAAGAGTAGTGCCAGGGCACTTGGCTCAACCTCAATCTCCCCTGTCAACACGGCACTCCTTATGAACCTTCCAACTGCGCCGTCACTCGGTTCACTGGTGACGAGAACCATGTAGCCTAATCCCCTTAGCATGTCGGCAACATGCCTAATGACGGTTGATTTGCCAACCCCATCAATCCCCTCAACATCAACGAAAAGGCACATACGGTTCAAAATAGCGTAAGGTGACTGGGATTTTTAAACTAAGGAACTATACTTGAGTTATATTCATGATTTGCATGGAGTAATGACGTCGAGGAATGCCTGTTTTACGTGAATGCTGCCCATAACCTAATCTTGGCTTAATGCTAACCTACTCAGGCGGTATTTCCTCATAGACAAGGCTTAGTGGTATGCCCTGCCTACCCCTAATGTAGCTTGCCAGTGCGAAAACCAGCAAACCCACCACGAATATTACAGCTGACTCAGCCAGTAGTTGAATAGGGTTACCCGTTATGGAGAGGTAGTACTGCGGCTGGGTGAGCCAGTAGTAGGCGAATATCAGCAGAAACACTAAGTATATCGCCGTCAACACCGTCAACAGTGGTCTATTGGCGTTGAGCTTAACAACACCCCTAATGTACATGACTAGGGCAAGCAGCACGGACGCTATGAACGTGAAGACGAGGAGTATTAACGCGTCCAGGTCTATGGCGTAGGATAAGGCTGCACTGAAGGGAGTTAGGATAAGGATGTACATTAAGATTACGGTAACCGCTAGGTCGAATAGGTGGGCGGCGATGGGTGAATGCGTCCTTGGGTGAACGTAGGAGAAGAACTCGGGCAGTGCCCTATCCATGGAGAATGCTAATAGGTACCTCGACACCTGGATTATCACCCCAGTGACCGGGGCTATGTACCAGAGTACCGAGGAGTAGGCCAGGGCTATGGCTATTGGCGTGTGTAGTAAAGCCAAGTCAGCCCCAGGGTTTATGAGGACGTAACCATTGTCGATTCCGTTGGCATTCATGTAACCGGCACCTACGTAGAACCTAAGCCCAAATGCGTGGATGAATGAAACTACGAAGGCGGCGAAGAATAGGCCACCCATTATGAACATACCCAGGACTCCGAGGATTGCCGTCACCCTATCCCTCCTAATCTCCCCACCTATTGTGGCTGGGAAGTTTACATAAGCCCACACAGCAGTGGTGAATGCTGACATGCCAAGGACACCGTATAACCCACCCATGGGGGCTACCTTACCTGCGTAGGTTAATGCCTCACTGTACACTGAACCCAGGGCGGACTTCACTAAGCCGTGGGGCAGTGTGGCTACGTAAACTGCCGAGGCTATGAAGGTTAATAGGGCCACCGCCGATATAGCCATGAACATTGTTAGGCCAGCCCTGGCTGACGCTACGTTGACTAGTATCAACACTGCCACCAGGGCCACGGCTATGGCGAATTCGTACTCAGGTTTAAGGATTAACCCAGCCCATGGGTTACCCAAGACCTGCATAACCATGCCCAACTGCCCCACAGCAAAGTAGATTAGGACGGCGTCATAGAGCATTTCACCCACGGTGAAGTTGAACCATGCAGCGAAGCCCACAGGTGGGTTTAACCTGGAGAAGTACACGTAATCCCCACCAGTCCTTGGGTACTGCCTAGTGATCAGATACCACATGAACACGCCCGGTATGAACATGAGCCAGGAGGCAAACAGGGCGATGACTGCTGCACCACCACCGCCGTAGAGGTAAAGCCCTGTTAGGTAGACGAAGGGGACCACCAGGAAGCCATTGTAGCCCATGCTGGTTAAGAGAGCCTTAAGAGGCCCAACCTCCCTGACAAGCCCAGTGCTCTCCCTAGTGAAGAGGCTCATAGGCCGACACCGCCGAGGAAGGCTTCAACCGCATCACTAACCTTAACCCTATACCCTGCGTCGTTTAGGGCCTTGGCTAGGGCAACAATGGCATTAGTCATTATGTTTAGCGACGCCGTGTAGCCCATGTGACCAATCCTAAGAACCTTACCCTTAAGTGGCCCCCAGGAGCCGGCTATGAGGACTCCATATTTAAGGGCACCTTCCCTAACCTTAGCCTCGCTGATGCCACCTGGCGTGTAGAATGCCGTTACCGTTGGGCTTGAGTACTCCTCTAATTCAGGCACTAGCCTAAGCCCCATAGCCTTAATTGCATTCAACACGCCACGTGATATCGCCCTATGCCTAGCGTAGACGTTGCTTAACCCCTCCTCCTCAATCATCCTAAGGGATTCGAGGAGCCCATTGATTAATGGCTCACTGTGGGTGTAGGGGAACTCCATCCTCTCAACAGCATCCCTCCAAAGCCTAATGTTTAGGTAGAAGCCCCTGTAGTTAACCTTCTCCATGCGTCTCCAAGCCTCATCACTAACAGCCAGTATCGTTAAACCTGATGGTAGGTTAAGTACCTTTTGGCTCCCACCAATAACTACATCTACACCCCAGGATGCATTAACCTCGGTACCGCCTATTGATGAAACCGCGTCCACAATCAGCAACTTACCCTCGGACTTAACTACGGCCGCTATGTCTTTAAGATTGTTCAACGTCCCACTGGGTGTCTCGCAGTGAACCATGGTGACTAACTCAGCTTCCCTAGCCTCATTCCTCAGGAATACCTTAACCCTATCCGGGTCTAGTACCTTGCCGTAGTCAACCCTGTGGATGATTGGTATACCACCGTATGCGGTCACTAGGTCAGCGAAGGCATCCCCAAATACGCCATTGCTTAGAACCGCAACCTTGCCCCCATTAACCACTAGGTTAGCCACGGCAGCCTCAAGGCCGCTCATGGCCTCGCCGACCCAAATAACAACATTATTCTTATTAGTACCCAACATCCTAGCCAACATTTCCCTGGCCTCATCGTAACGCCTAAAGAAGTCTGGGTCAAGGTCAGGGTTGGTTGGGCGCCTTGCCAGCGCTAACAAGACCCTATGGGGGATTTCAGTGGGTCCAGGGGTTGCTATGAGTGTATCCGTCGTTAACATTACTGGGGTTGCTGAGTGGCGGTGTTAAGGATTGTTTAACGTTAAACAGAGCTTAAATTAAGAGACTAGCGTCAGCGTTGGCTCAAGGCTTCGCTACCTCTAACCCTTTAGTTCAACTTTGTAGATTTTCAATGGTTCACCGGCCCTATCATCAACATACACGTAGAATATTAATGAACCTGGCGTAATATACCTGACATCATCCATGGTCATCTCAACCCTGTCACTCGGAAGCTTAACCCCAGCCACCCTAAGGGCCACCACCGCCTCCCTACTGTTAACCATGTTGAAAATCTTCATGCCCTGGGCCACGTAATCATTAAATTCGTTAACGAACGTTTTAAGGGGTACCTCGGTGAATTTAACCAAAGCCACCTCCCTATCGGTTAATGCAGCTGGCGTGAACCAGTCCATTATGATTACCCTGCCCGCCTCCTTACTGGGCTTCCTCTGCCTTTCCTCAAGTAGCATTAGCCGAATATTCCCCGGTTACTTAAAAAGTTTTAAGTGGGTGGCCCATGGGTGCCTATGGGAAAGACCGAATCGTTTTTATAATTACGAATATAGTGCACTCGGTATATTGTTGTAAATAAAATTTATAGGAACCCATTCATCTACGGGACTAATGATTGCCCCTGAGGTCTCCCTGAGCCTACCCATAGTAATACCATTAATTGGGTTAGCCTACGCCCTATACAACGTACACTGGATCCTTTCAAGGCGCGTGGATGATGAAAAACTGAGTGAGCTAAGCGACCTGATAGCTAAGGGTGCCGAGACCTTCCTTAAAAGGGAGTATAGCCTCATTCTCCCAACGGGCATCACCCTCATGGTGATTATAGGCTTCGTTTACTACGCCATATTCCACTCTGCATCACTGGCAGCCTACGCAGTACTCTCCTTCGCACTTGGTGCACTGGGTAGTGGGTTAGCGGGTTACGTGGGCATGTACGTAACCACGAGGAGCTCCTCCAGGACGGCCATGGCGGCTAGGAGGGGTATTGGTGAGGCTCTAAAGGTTTCCTTCAGAGCTGGGAGCGTCATGGGTGTCATGTTGGCCAGTGTGGCCGTGTTAACCATATCCTCGCTTTACGTAGCATACTCGGCGTTAACTAGGGATTGGGCTACTGCACTGGCGCCTGTGGCGCTCGGCGCCAGCTTAATGTCACTCTTCATAAGGGTGGCTGGGGGCATTTACACCAAGGCCGCCGACTGGGGTGCGGACATGGTTGGTAAGGTTGAGTCCAACATACCTGAGGATGACCCAAGGAACCCTGGGGTGATAGCAGATAACGTAGGTGATAATGTAGGTGATGTGGCAGGTATGGCCAGTGACGTGTATGAGAGCTTCATAGTGGTGTTAACCGGAACATTAATACTCATATCCGTATTCAACGCACCTAAGACCTTAGCCTCACTAACCCTCGCAGTCACCTCACTAGTGCTCCTAGCCACTTTACTCGGAATTCAATTGGTTAGGGGTGATGTTAAGGGCGGTGACTTGGCCTCAGCCTCAATGAGGAAACTTAGCAATGCCCTAACGGCGACCGTGTTAATTGGCTCAGTGCTCACCGTAGGCTATTCACTAGTCTCACTGAGGGATCCGCTTGAGGCCATTGCGTCATCGCTAAGCGTGGTTATGGGATTCATAACCGCCGTGGCTGTGCTTTACGTGACTCAGTACTTCACCCATTACACCTACAACCCGGTTAGGGACATTGCAAGGCAAGCCGTCTTCTCGGCATCAAACGTGATAGTAACCGGGTATTCGTATGGCCTACTAAGCGCCGCGCCAATAATAGCCATAGTTGCCTTAGCCCTCGGGGCATCATTTTACCTAGGCTACTCATACATACCTACCTCAATGCCCATTGAGGGTGGGGTCATGGGGACCGCATTAGCGTCAGTGGGCCTACTTAGCCTAGCCGGTGTCGTCATATCCCTAGACTCGTATGGGCCGGTTAGTGATAATGCAAATGGCCTAGTGGAGATGGCTGGCTTGGGTGATGAGGTGAGGAGGGTTACCGACGCCCTTGATGCCATAGGCAACACGTATAAGGCAACCGCCAAGGGCTACGCCATAGCCAGTGCTGGGTTGGCGGCTTTAGTACTCTTCATAGGCTTCATCTACGAGGTGTTGAGCCACGGCAATCCCAACGCCGTATTGGGCAGTGCGTTGAGTTACCTCAGCATAGTTAACCCAATGCTGCTGGTTGGCATACTAATAGGCGCGATACTGGTTTACGTCTTCTCGTCAAGGCTCCTCATAGCCGTGGGTAGGGCCGCATCGGAGCTGGTGGAGGAGATTAGGAGCCAGTTCAGGACCAGGAAAATACTTGAGGGTTTGGAGAAGCCGGACTACAACAGGGCTATTGACATAGTCACACGCCACGCACTGAGGGAGTTCATGATACCTGCACTGTTGGCCGTTGCAATACCAGTCATTGTTGGCTTAACCCTGGGTTGGGTAGCCCTTGCGGGCTTAATACTAGGCACCATTATAGTTGGC
The DNA here is from genome assembly GCA_028275645.1 of Caldivirga sp. GTDB lineage: Archaea > Thermoproteota > Thermoprotei > Thermoproteales > Thermocladiaceae > Caldivirga. The sequence continues at coordinate 6,678 of JAPWUH010000001.1, read as the reverse complement.
CTCCCCAGGGCCCTCCTGATGGCTAATGCAGGTGGCGCTTGGGATAATGCCAAGAAGTTCATCGAGGCTGAACTTGACCCTGGGCTTGGGGGTAAGGGTAGCATCGCCCATAAGAATGCCGTGATTGGTGACGTCGTTGGTGACCCATTTAAGGACACTGCCGGTCCATCATTAAACCCATTGATAAAGGTTGTGAATACCGTATCCATAGTATTTGCCCCTGCAGTAGCCCTAATGAGCACCATGAATCCACTAACCCACCTAAGCTACCTGATACTACTAGCCATCAGCCTTATTTAAATCATGCAAAGTAACTTGGTATCATTTACCTAGACGTTTCCATTACCTTAGGGGCGGGGTAGTTTCGGTTTTCATAATCATTTGCTGCACTCATTTCCATTAATGGCTAAGACGTCAGGTTTACAAAACCTAACCCCAACACCTTTGTTGGTTACCCTGGGTTTCCGAGATCCGTAGTGGCAAGGAACCCCGGCGACGGGTGGGAGCCACTACGGTGAACAACCCCAGGAAAACCACCAAGAAAATAACAAAAACAACCCACCACCCCCAGAAAGACGGTTACGCTGCATGTTGATTTAACTTGGGGTAATGCATTTTAACGCTACTCTTGGGCTTGGTTCATGGACACTAGGATAAGTAAATTAGGCATTAGAAGGGTCTTCACGGGTAGGGGTGACTTAACCGTTGAGGTTGAGGTTTACCTCGAGGGTGGCTGGGGTAGGGCAATTGCGCCTGCCGGGGCTTCGAGGGGTAGGCATGAGGTTAAGTACTTCCCGGATGAGGGTGTTGAGGCTGCTATTGACGCCTTTAAGAGGTGGGTTGAGCCAAGCCTCATAGGCATGGATGCATCCAACCAGGTGGCGGTGGATAAGAAGCTTGAGGAGGTTGACGGCACCTGGGACTTCTCAAAGATAGGCGGCGCCGTGGCCGTGGCCACGTCAATGGCTAACGTGGTTGCCGTTGCCAATGCCAAGGGCCTATGGCCCTACCAGGTCATCGGCGGCACATTGGCGAATACAATACCCTACCCCCTGGGTAACACCATAGGTGGTGGTAAGCACAGTAGGGGCCTTGGGCCGGATTATCAAGAATTCTTAGTGTTGCCATACGGCGCCCCAGACATATACACGGCGATATACGCAAACATGGAGGTGCATAGGGAGGCTGGTAAGCTACTGGCCAAGGAGGATCCAACCTTCGCTGGGGGTAGGAATGATGAGGGGGCTTGGACAGCCAAGATATCCACAGATAAGGCGCTTGGGGTACTAACAGAGGCCGTTAAGTCAGTCTCAAAGAGGCTTGGTATTGAGATAGGCATAGGTATTGATGCGGCCGCCTCAAGCATGTGGAACGGTAAAGCCTACGTATACGCTAATGAAGGTAGGGAGCTTGGTCCAAGGGAGCACTTTGAAAGAATTAAGAGCATAATTGAGAAGTATAACCTAATCTACGTTGAGGACCCATTCCACGAGGAGGACTTCCAATCCTTCGCTGAGTTAACGGCGCTGTTCAGGGATAGGTTAATAGTTGGTGATGACCTATTTACCACAAACCCAGACAGATTGACCATTGGCATAAGGGAGAAGGCGGCTAACGCCATCCTAGTTAAGGTTGATCAAATAGGCACAGTGACCAGGGCCCATGAAACCGTTAAGCTCGCCCTCAACAACAACTACAGGATAGTGGTGTCCCATAGGTCCGGGGACACTGAAAGTGGCCTACTGGCCCACATAGCTGTTGGCTTCGGGGCCCCTATAATCAAGGCTGGTATAATGGGTGGAGAGCGCGTGGCTAAGGCTAATGAACTACTTAGGATATGGGATCACTTGGGTGGAGCCGCGAAGATGGCTAAAATCAAGTAATGTTTTTTAAGTAAGAATATGCGTTATTACCCATGTCCAGTAGGAAGGTGGTTACGGTTAAGTATGATGCTAAGGGTGAGCACTTCGAAATACTCGTTGACCCTGATTACGCACTTGAATTTAAGCTAGGTAAACCAATAAGTCTAGATAAGGTGTTGATAACGGACACGGTCTTCAGGGACTCTAAGAGGGGGTTGAGGGCGTCTGAGATAGCCCTTAAGAGGGTTTTCGGGACCACGGACCATAGGAAGGCGGCTGAGATAATACTTAGGAACGCTGAGATACCCCTAACCTCAGAGCAGAGGAGGAGGCTTATTGAGGATAAGAGGAGGCAGATAATTGAGTGGATCAGTAGGAATTGCATAGATGCAAGGACTAAGGCCCCCCTACCACCCCAGAGGGTTGAGTTAGCCCTAAACAGCGTCAACGTTGCCATAGACCCATTTAAGGATGTTGAAGAGCAGATAAACGACATACTTAAGGCGATTCAAAGGGTCATACCGGTGAAGGTGGCCGTGGCCACACTTGAAATTACCGTGGGGCCCGAGTATAGTCAAAAGGTTAAGTCAACACTAGCCAAGATAGGGAAGGTTGTTAAGGAGCAGTACGATGAGTCAGGTAACTTAACCCTTCAACTGGAGATACCAGCTGGGCTACAGGACACCGTGATCGGTAAGGTCAATGAAATAACCCATGGTGAGGGGGAGGTTAAACTACTGGGTGTCTCAACCTAATGTTGAAATGGTTTATAAAACAGCTAATCAAAACCACGTTAGTGCCGGTAAGTAGATTCGACATAACCCCCATTAGGATGTATGGAACCGCCAGTGTGGGGGTTTACATGGCCGCTAACGATGAGTATGCCCTAATCCCAGCTGACTCACCTGAAAAGGTTGATAGGCACATTGAGGATACCTTGAAGGTTAAGGTTATTAGGATGACGATAGGTGGGTCACCGCTACTGGGAGTCTTTACGGTAATGAACAATAGTGGGGTGCTGGTGCCGTCAATAATTAAGGATGAGGAACTTGAACTGCTGAGGAGGTCCCTTGGCGACTTAAACGTGGCAGTCCTCCCATCAAGGTACACGGCAATAGCCAACCTAATACTCGTCAACAATAAGAGGGGGGTAGTGTCGCCCATAGTTGAGAGGGAGTACCTCAACATTGTTAGAGATAACTTAAACATTGAACTTGAGGTTAGGGATATCAGAGGCCTTTACATAGTCGGCTCCCTGGCGGTGGTCAACGACAGAGGTATCCTAGTTTCACCAGAGGTCGATGAGAAGGACGTCAACTTCCTTAAAGGCTTCTTCGGCGTAAGGATAGGGGTGGGAACCGTGAATAGGGGTATTAGCCTAGTCAGGAGTGGGATAGTCGCCAATAACAAGGGCGCGGTTGTTGGCGACTTAACCACAGGCTTCGAAATGATGAGGATAACCGAGGTTCTAGGGTAAGCTGACCCCTTCCTCGCCCTGAGAGGCGAGGGCTCCCTGAGGTCTTGGAGCTACCCCATTTTCTCTGGGCTACTGGATACCTCAGCTAGGCTTCATAAATCCACCATGAGACCCATGCAGTGGGGACACCACGCTATGAATGGCGAGGTTTGCTGTTTGCTTCATCAGGACGCCCATTAATCGTCATCAACTCCGGTTACCGTCGTCTCATCATCTTAAAACCGCGAACCTTCACCATTCAAGTCTGGTTAAGGTATTATAAACCTTAACCCTGATAATTAACTAAGGCAACCACAGGACCCACGCCACCTTGTACATTACTACTCAGCCTTAATGATGAGCATCGCCATGAATTTGCTTTATATAGAGGCTCACCCAGTGGTAAACTGGAAGGCCCGTGCTTGGTAAGAAGACCCTCAATGCACTGGACCTGGTTGCGATAGCGTCTGAGCTTAACCCAGTGGTGAGTGGTGGTAAGGTTATTAGGGTTTATAGGCTTGGTGACTCACATTACTTCAAGGTAAGGACACGCACCGACATAGTGTACCTCGTGGCTAACCCAAGGAGGTTTAGCCAAACCTGGAGGATACCCCAGGGCCTATCACCAAGCCCACTGAGGAGGTTGGTGGAGGGCTGCGTGGTGAGTAGCATAGAGACTAACCTGGATAGAGTCATAAGCATGGTTATGAACTGCGGTAAACTTACCTTTGAGCTAATACCACCGTTCAACATAATCTTCACGGTTAATGGCACCATCAAGTGGGTTCTACATGAGTATAGGGGGAAGGATAGGGAGGTTAAGGTTGGGTTAACTTACATTGAACCACCAAGGAGGTTCCTTGACCCAAGGTTCTTCGACAACCTACTCAAGGTGGCTGAGGAGTCGGGCCTAAGCGTGGAGTCGTTGTCAAGGGGACTTGGCCTCGGCATGGACTGGGCCAGGGAGGTTTGTAGTAGGTCTGGGTGCAGCGACTTGGCTTTAACGTGGTTTAGCATTAGGGGTATACTCGAGGCCCTTCACCTCGGTAGACTTAAACCAACTGTATACCTGAACACCCCATACGTATCGCCAATACCACTTGTCTCGATCAACGGTGAGTTTAGGGAGGTGGCCAGCTTCAATAAGGCAGTGGATGACTACTTCAGCGCCATTGAGGTGGAGAAGGTGGCCGAGGACAAGGTTAAGGATTACGAGGAGGAGGTGGCTAGGCTTGAATCATCGGTGAGGGAGCTTGAGGAATCCATAAGCAAATACATGACGGAGGCGGGTGAGTTGAGGAGGAAGGGTGAGTTAATCATGAGTAGGCTTTATGAAATTAATGAACTCTACAGTGAATTACTTGACCTATACGTTAAAAGTAAGGATACCTTCAAGTCCAGTGTCAGGGGTATGGCGCATGGCGACATCAAGGTTATTGACTACGATCCGTTGAGGAAGGCGGTCAAGATTATGATTAATGATGTTGAGGTTGAATTGAACCTAGGTGAGAAGCCAAGCGAGGCGGCAACGAGGTACTTTAATGAGGCTAAGAGACTTGAGAGAAAGGCAAAGGCGGCTGAGGACAAGTTGAAGGAGTTGAGGAGTAGGATAGATGAATTGAGGAGTAGGGCTAAGGAGGAGAGCGAGGAGGCTAAGGCAAATGTAAGGTTCATTGCAAGTAGGGAGTGGTTTGAGAGGTTCAGGTGGTTCATAACCAGCGGTGGCTTACCGGTGTTAGCGGGCAAGGATGCGAACCAAAACGAGACGCTCGTCAAGAGGTACATGAACCCATGGGATGTATTCCTCCACGCAGACATCCAAGGGGGCCCAGTTACAATCATTAAGGTTGGTAAGGGTCAGGAGGTTAAGCAGGTTGATTTGGCTGAGGCATCGCAGTACGCCGCAGCCTACTCCAAGGCGTGGAAGCTTGGAGCCAATTCAATAGACGTCTACTACGCCAAGGGTGAGCAGGTTAGTAAGAGGGCTCCAAGCGGTGAGTACGTATCCAAGGGCGGCTTCATGGTCTACGGCCAGAGGGGTTGGGTTAGGGGGGTGGAGCTTGTGATTGGCGTGGGCATTAGGATTGATAATGACGTCGTTAGGTTGGTCTCGGCCCCACCAGGTGCAATTAATTCACTCGCCAACTACTACGTCATACTTAAGCCGGGTAACGTTGAGAGGAGTAAGGTGGCCAGTGACATCAAGGAGCTGCTAATGGGCAAACACCCAGCGGCCAGACAAATACCGGTGGAGCACATCATAGAGCATGTGCCAGGCCCCTCAACGATAATCAGCGTGGGTGTGGGTAACCCGGTGGATTGGGGTAGGGTTAAGGAGGTTTTTAACAGGATTGCCGGTTAAGCCGCCTTAAAGGGCCTTATCAGCAGGTCCCTATTCAACTCCACGCCAAAACCAGGCCTCCTACTCAACCTAACCCTACCATTCTGGGGCACCGGCTCATCCTTAAGCAGTGGGTGGAATTGTGGGATGACCTCCGTGGCGTCCGGTGAGGTGACTATGTACTCTGCGAATGGGCTATTAACCCTGGTTATTATGAAGTGGTAGCCGAACACGCTCGAGCCATGTGGAATAACCCAGGCGCCGTAGGCCTCGGCTAGGGCAGCTATCTTAATCATTGGCGTTATTCCACCAACCCAAGTGACGTCAGGCTGAATAACATTAACCCTACCAATCTCCAGTAGCAGCCTGAAGCCGTGGATCGTCGACTCATGTTCACCACTAGCAACCAACGTTGGTGGGGCTACGTTGGCTAATGCACCGTAGGACCAGTAGTCGTCAGGTATGAAGGGTTCCTCAATCCAGAATAACCCAAGGGGCTTAAGCTCACTGAGCAGCCTCTGAGCGTAAGGTAGGTCTAGGCTCATCCAGCAGTCGTACATTAAGAGGAAGTCATCCCCAACCTTCTCCCTAGCCTCCTTAAAGATCCTCACGTTCTCCCTCAAACCCTCAACCCCATCTGCCGGGCCGTGGACGAGGGGCAGTTTACCACCTATGAAACCCAGTCTCTTTGCCACATCAGGCCTTGGGCCCGTGGCGTAGAACACTAGCTCATCCCTAACAGGACCACCCAATAGGTCATACACCGGGAGTCCCCTAACCTTACCCATGAGGTCCCATAGGGCTAGGTCGACGGCTGAAATGGCATTCATCACAATGCCCCTCCTACCGTAGAATATGGTTGCCTTAAACATCTGGTCCCAGGTCTTCTCAACCTCACCAACGTATTTACCAACCACGAACCTGGATAGGTGGTTCTCAATTATCCACGCCGCCGGGTAACCACCGGTGCTAACCCCAAACCCAACCTCGCCGTCGCTGGTCTCAACCTCAACAACCAC
>JAPWUH010000076.1 GCA_028275645.1 Caldivirga sp. | reverse complement strand
ATGGAACTTGGATTATCCTTTTAAACGAACCAAACCAAACAATGAGGCTTGTATGAGGTCTTGGGTAATAGCCGTGGTGGTTGTGGTGTTGGCGGTGGCCGCGGTAGTGGGATACCTCAGCCTAACCTACGTTAAACCAGCATCAGTGTATGTTTACGTGAGTGATAAGCCTACGCAGGTGCAGCACCTTTACATTACCGTGTCATCGATAATGCTTCATAATGAGGCAAGCGGCCAATGGTACACCTGCAGCAACTCAACAATAAGCCTTGACCTAGCCCAGTTAACATCAACATCGCAACTGGTGGCCAAGTGCAGCCCACCCAACGGCACCTATAACTTAATATTCCTCAGAATATCCGGCGTCAAGGCGGTGGTTAATGGGCAGACGTACGACTGCACGGTGCCCAGTGGCGTGATCAAAGTACCCCTTGAACCCCAACCCATTGTAATAAATGGCACAGTGTACAACATAAATGTAGACATGGGCATGGTTAACAACGTTAACCTAACCGGAAACGGCAAGTGCATAGTGAAGCCAGTAGTAAAGGCGACAACATCAAAGCGTTAAATATCTATATTCTCCATTCTCCTTTAAAATCAATTACTTAGGTTTTTATGCCCATAGACTGTTTAAGGGAATCATGGGCAATGCTTCCCGTTATACCTCCCTGGTGAAGTCTTTTTGCTTTGAGGACGTCCTCAGCCTCTACATTCACCTTCCTTCCCTTAACCATTGTTCTCAGGGCCCAGTGGTATGCTGGGACATGGTATGCATAGTCCCCACCTACCCATGGTTCACTGGGTAACTCAGATAATGACTCAAGTCCAGGTATCCCTAGGTAAATCATTATGTTATCCTCAAGGAGACCGAAGACACCCCTCACCGCATCTGGCTGAGCCGTGAATTCGCCAAGGCCACGGTTCCTGGTCCTGGCTACCATCGCTTATTAACCTTTGTAGTACATCGTTGACGTCAATGAGATTATGCCGCTTTCAGTACTTCTTAAAGGCATCACATATAGCGGCGATGACCTGCTCATTAAGCCACGTCTTCATGTTCCAACCTAGCCTTATGACCTCATCAAACATCCTCACGTTACTCCCCATTAGGGTCCACATCGACATTTTTAGCATCGGTTAGTTTAATGGCTTCGCTAGTCACTTCCTTAAATGCCCTCTCTGATAGCCACCCTTACTGCCCAATTTATCAATCACAGATATGGCCGCCTGGTCGCTAACCGATAGAAGCGCCTTCACCCATATATAACCCCCTCCCCACCTTGAAGGGTGGGGTTTCTTGGGGTCTTGGTTGTTACCCCTCTTTGGGGGTTACTAAAAACCCTATAGAGCCAGTATTTACAAACCCATCCCACGTAGTGGGTAACCCCGCCCCTAGAAGGGGCGAGACTTAACCATTCACAGCGGTATTTATAGGCTTAACCATAATTTAAAGCCTTTCATACTTCTTCCACCAATGCAGCTTAAAGATACAGCAGTTAGCGCCCTCGCCTTGAATCTTAGCCTAGTATTAACTTAATTAATTGATAGATTTCAGGAGTAATGGATGTTAATGTATACTACTCATGATAATCTCTTGAGTCTTCTTAACCATTTTCTCTATGTTTGATTGCCTTACCTTAATGGCGTCTGCGTCTAGTTTTGCCTCGTGAAATCCCCACACGTGTAGGTAATTTGCCTCATCCCAAGCCACCCTAAACCATTCGCCAAGTCTCTCGCTTATTGCCTCCACTGCCTTCTCTAGTTCAGCTACAGTCCACCTACCCCTCTCATTAACCTTATTAAGCACTATATCCAACTTGTAGTGAATAGTCAACGCCTTAATAGCCTCCTCCATAGCCTTGTAAAGCTTCTCACTGGCCTGAACAGGATCCTTATCCACTAACCCCTTACCCTCCTCAAGAAACATTACAGCTAATTCCATATGGGCCTCAGCCGTGATTTCAGGATCCAGGCCCAGGTGCCTTGAAATTAGGTCTATTAAGTAGGATTCTGGTTCAATACCTCTCCCTTTAAGTTCCTCAGCCAGCCTCTTAGGGATGGTTAACGTGTACATTGGGTTGGTATTGTTGTTTGATTAATGCTTTTAAAGCTATGCTTAACGTTAAATTAAGGTTTCGTTGAGGTGTGTTGCATGCCAGGTAATGTGATGCTCAGCCTAGTGAGGGCTGTGGTGCTTGATGAGCCGATTAACCTAGGGCCTGATGTTATTGAGCTAGCTAGGTTGAATAAGGTCCTCCTTCACGTTCTCAGGGTTGCTAACCATGATGGTGAGTTAAGGGTATCCCAGGAGGATGGCTTAAAGAGGATTACTAATATTGTTGCTGAGGTTGAGGATGCCTTAGGCGGCATAGAGCACGCCTTCATAAAGCTCATTAAGCCCATTACCTACGTGCCGGCTGACGTTGACGTTCTGGTTAAGGGTAGTCAAGCGCCGCTAGCCACCTCAAGGCTAATGACACTTGGCTACAGGGTTCTGGTACATGAACCATACACCATAACGCTGGTTAAAAATGGCGTTAACGTTGATCTATATACTCACCCATCGGCAGCCAACCTGGTTTACATTAGGGGTGAGGAGCTGTTGAACTCAAGAGTTGAGGCGAATTTTAATGGTGTTATGGTGACCAGTATTAATGAGGATTACGAGGTGGCTTTAACTGTGCTTCACGCAATCTACAAGGAGGGTGTAGTGACCCTCAACGACTCAGCCACAGTCTTCAAGTGGCTAAATGATGATTCATTTAAACTATGTGCTAGGTTAAAGTGTATACATGCCCTTGGTTTAACGCTCACTGCCATGCTGCTGTCCATTGAGGGGCAATTAAGGCTCCCATACAAATTACCCATGGGCTACTGGGCGGTTAAGCTACTAGGCAGGGTAATCGGCAATGCGCAGTATACGCCATCAATCCTACAGGGCATTAGGCGGATCAACGATCCCAGATTCATAATGCAGTTGGTCAATAGGATCACAAGGATAAGCTACTGAGAATTTAAATAAGCTCCTCACCCTGAGGGGTAAGACTTCTCGAAATCTTAGGGTTAACCCACTTACTAATACCGCCATGTGATTCAAGTAACCATCACATGCAAGGTTATCTACATAATAAAAATGTAGTTAAAGTTTAACCTAGCTAAGGAAACACTTATTTAGTAGTACCCAATTTAACCCTTGAGGAGGAAGCAATGTCTGTTGATTTGAGGGGTTTGTTGTTGAGGTTGCTTCGTGAGGATGAGGAGTTTAGGTTGGCTGTTATGGGTTTGCTTGGTTATAGTGATGTTAAGTCTTCTGTTGATAGGCTTGTTGAGGCTGTCAACGAGTTAACGAAGGCAGTTAGGGCTCATGATGAGAGGTTAATGAAGGTGGAGGATGGGTTAACGAGACTTGGGAATGCTGTTGAGGAGTTGACGAGGGCAGTTAAGGTTCATGACGAGAGGTTGAGTAGGCTTGAGAATGCGGTGGAGGAGTTGACGAAGGCGGTTAAATCGCATGATGAGAGGTTAATTAGGCTTGAAAATGCAATTGAGGAGTTAACGAAGGCAATTAAGGCGCATGAGGAAAGGCTAACGAAGGTGGAGGAAAGACTAACAAGACTGGAGAATGCAATTGAGGAGTTAACGAAAGTAGTTAAGGCACATGAAGACAGGTTAACCAAAGTGGAGGACAAGTTGACTAGGCTTGAGAATGCAGTCGAAGAACTAACAAAAGCAGTTAGATCACATGAAGAGAGGTTAACGAGGATAGAAAGGAAGATGGTTAACGTGGAGAGGAGACTTAGTAGGATTGAGAGGACTCTTGATAACATCACCATTAGTCTCGAGGATGAGGCTAATTACATGGTTCAGTATCTGCTTAAGCAAAGGGGTATTGTCGTTAAGACTAACGGCATATTCTTCGACTCTAGGTATGAGTTCGATATATATGGTAGTGATGGTGATGTTACAGTTATTGGTGAGGTTAAGTCTAGGGCTAGCCCAAGGACAGTACAGAGACTGGTTAATAAGGTTAGGAGGGTTATGGGGAAGTGGCCGGAGAGGTTTAAGGGCAAGGTGATAATAGTCCTGTACTGCCTAAGGGCACTACCGGGCACTGTTGAGGAGGCTGTGAGGCAGGGTGTGTGGCTGATGGAGGATTTAGAGGAGAGGACGAAGCCGAATATTTAACGGGCCAGTTGCTTAACCGTTAACTGAAGTGCTGAAGCTTTACCTAATGATAATTTTATAAATGACCCTGAGTCTCTGCTGCACAGATTCTTGGCGGTTACGTTAAGGTTGCTATTACTATGGCAATTGCTATTACGCCTAGGAGCATCGGGATGCCCATGATGCTGCTCGCGTTCCCACGCCACGTCTCAATGGTTAGGGTTAGGATGAAGCTACCTGGCTGAAGTGCGTATAGGCAGGTTAGATAACCCACCAGTAGGAGGGTTAGTGGCGCCAGGACGTCGAGCGCTATGAAGCTTAACCTACCCACACCAAGCCCCCTCCTGTAGGATGCCGTGAGTAGTATGGCTACCATGTAGGTCATAGCCAGCATAACCATGGTTATGATAATCCCCCATACCGCCGACGCCATTGCATGGGCCGCCACGTAGGCATCCAATTCACAACCCACGTAACCGGGCCTACACAGTGGTTGAACTGCGTGGAGGGCGTATTGAAACACCTGCTGAGGCACTGGGGCATTTGATGTAGAGAATACGTTGGTTAGGGCCCAACTGGTAAGGGACTTGGGCACGGTCAACAAGCCCCTCAGCACAATATACTCGCCACCAATGAGAGCTAAAACGAGGTATATAACCCCTTCCCACCTCCTCATTAAGCAACGAAACGACAGTACTCCCTTTAAAGCTTACCAGCGGCATGAACGTAACGTTAGGTAATGACTAAAAGCCGATGAGTAGAAGGCTTTATAAGTTGCGTTACCAATAGTTGGTAACGTTAATGTGCAGCAGTGCTTCGGGTATTGGCCTAGGTTTTCATGCTCCTCTTCAATTCCTCAAGCTCCTTCTCCAATTGCTCACTCCACCTGGCTCTCCCTCTTAACGACTCCACCTGCTTCACTATCTCGGCTATGAGCTCCATCGTAGCCCTTGCGGCCTCCTCCCTATTCCTGAATTTTGAGAGCACCAGGTCTGGGTCTGGGCCATTGTACTGGTAGTCGTGTAGGTTCAGGGCCCTATCAGTCCACGCGGATATTCCCGTATATCCAATGTCGCTTAGCATTAGCGATAGCCGCATCATCCTACTTGTCGGCACCCTCGGCACTGCCGTGGATTCAAGCCACCCCTCTCCTCATCTGCCTTAACCATCGCCCTTAATTTACCCAGTTCAAGCCTGAGTAATGCAGCCACTAGGGCTCTCCATGCTTGAAATGCCCTGCCAGCGGCATTCCTAATGAGACCCTTACTGAGGAACTCTAGGGCTAGTCTCGACTCAATTAAGGCCTCAAGAAGCCTAACCTCCACGTAGGACTCATCAGTTGGTTTAGGTAGCGGTCTCTCGATAAACTCCACACCTTAAGTGGCTTTGTAGGCTTAAAAGGATTTGCCTAAGCCCACATGAGCTTATGGGGTGTTGAACCGTGCCTTAAGCCAGCGTTAATGATGATCCTTGAGGTGGTGTTTATTGCCTATTGCAGGACCTCCTCCAGTGCCACTAATTCCCTGTTGTTTTCAATGAGCCACACCCTTAATTCCCTGGCCCTTTGCCTCGCTGATGGGTCTGCTAACATCGTGTAGAGTACTGGTACTAACCTACCCGATACCTTGTCAGGCCGCCTGTGCTGTAGCTCCTGGGCTCTGTGGAGTACGTCCTCCACTATGCCTGCGCCGGCCCTAACCTTGGCTTCACCGGCTACTGTTATTGAACCGGCG
>JAPWUH010000075.1 GCA_028275645.1 Caldivirga sp. | reverse complement strand
CTATACGTGGTTTCAATGGCCTGCTCCGTAATGTTGTCTGGTAAACGTGGTACCTTGGCTATTATGGATAGGTCTATTGGCGACTTAACGTCAATCCAGGAATCACCAGTGTACCATTGGCCATTTATGTAGGTTGGGAATAAAGGCGTCCCATCAGGCCCAACCTTAAGTATTGATGATAGGTCTGGTGACTTAACCTCAACCTTAACCTTCCCCTTAACCTCCACCATACTTATTAGCCTTGGATAAGGCTTTTAAATGATTCAGGGGTTTCTCGGTTAAACTAAGTGTACCCGGTAAATCCCCCCTCAACCCGCCTTAGGTTCAATTCCCTCCTCCACCTCTGAAGCCACCTATAGATGGTTGAGGGCTGCTTACCGTTAATCAGCATCACCACGGCCTCCCTGGCCGCCCTGGCGTTTTCGTACTCGCCGATTATACCCACAACCCTATCCTTAACGGCTATCTTAGTTTCCGTTAACTCCTCCAGGTTCCTCTTAACCCTACCATTCTCGCCGATTATGAGTGCCTTAATCCTACTCATGTGGTTCTCCTTATCCTTACCCACATAGTCCCCTAGGTCAATGGTTTCAAGGTACTTGTCATCACTAAGCAACTCCAAGGCATCCTCCCTGGAGAATCCCAGTGATATTGCCTGTATTATCTGCCTGGCCTTTATGACTGAGTCAGGTTTGGACTCATTAGTTGGGGTTAGCACCACTGAATCATCCCTTACCTCAACCTTAACCTTCAACCTACCCTCAATGGCATCCTTAACGTCATTATTAATTAGAATTCTAGCCCTATTTAGGGGAATCTCTAAGGGTCCACCGAAGTAGTACGACATGGCTCCCTCAGTGGGTTTGTTAAGCTGCTCTAAATAAACCTTAACCTTTAAACCAAAGTCACCGGTTTTAAATTATTTAAGAGTACTTCCTTCTCAATTGCTTGGCTGCCTCAACCATGGAGCGTAGCTTGGCGAAGGCTATCCTCCTGCTGTACTTCCTAAACATGCCAACTCCGAATCCGCAGTCTGGGTTTAGCCATATCCTAGATGGGTCAAGGACCTTAACAAGCCTCTCAGCCCTAGCCACAACCTCACTGGGCTCCTCAACCCTACTCCCCCTAACCTCAATTACACCCAGCCCAATCTCCTTATCCTGGGGTAGCAGCTGGGCGAACTTTGCCGGGTCACCACTACCTGGGCTTGCATACTCCAGCACGTACTGCTTAACCTTAATGTCCACTACATCTGGGGCCAGCCTCTCATAGCCTACACCGTAGAATGGGGAATCGGGGTTAGGCCACCTATCCATGTGCATCCCTATCCTAATGCCATCAATACCCTTAATGGCTTCGTTTATTAAATCCTTAGCCAAACTGAGCTCATTCTTAAAACCCCTATACCTCTGCCCATTAAGCTCCTGGAGGACCTTCCTGTACCTATCTGGTTCATTCTCCGTAGCCTCAATCAAGTCGCCGAGCATTGGCTCATCCAGTTGGACGAAGTGGACGCCTAGGTCCCTCAACCTAACTATCTCATTCCTAACCAGTTTAAGGTACTGTTCAGCCAACTCCTCAGGCTCCTTGTAGTAATCCTTAGAGTACCTGACGTGCCAAGCCTCCCACATTATCAGGTAGGGGCTTGGTATGGTTACCTTAACCCTCCTGTTGGTTATACTCAGGGTGAATGAAGCCTCATCCACGGTGAACGGCTTATCCTCAATAGGCCCCACCGCAACGGGCCTATAGTAGGTTAACTGGGCCTTGTAGCGCTTCATTATTTCAATGCCCTGTGGGTTTATCTCTGATATGTGCATTACCTTGAAGCCCGGTATCTTCTGGCCGACGAAGGCAACGAAGCTCGTCCTCCTCTGCTCTCCATCGGTCAACACGTCTATGCCGGCCAACTCCTCCTCCTTAACGGTCAACTTCACTGCATCGTTAACGTACTCCTCGTACTCATCCTTATCCATCTTACCCTTACTAAACGCCTCAAAGGCCTCAATAAGCCACCTGGGCCTTGGGAAACTACCAACCACGGAGGTTACGAAGGTCTCCTCAACCATTAATAATGCGTAATGGGGGTTATTTAAAAGCATTTCAATAGAATCTACGCAACCTTAACCTTCACGTCAGCTCGTCGTGAGGTCATCAATCATCAGGTTTGATACCCATCATCACTACTGGGTTCAACAAGCCGCCACCTAATAACACTTACCGAAACGTGAACCAAGGGGCTAGGTAAGCGAGGGCGATACTAATTTAAGGTTATAAATTCTGTGCATGTTCATGAGTAGCGTTGATATGTGGGGTTACGTTAGGCTGGGTAACGTGGTTAGTGTGGCTGCAGCCGTACTAATTCTGATCGTCCTCTTCGGCGTAGCGTTAATGGGTCTGTAGATAATATTTGTGCAATGGGCGTTGGCCATAATGTGGGTTCTATGGTTAATGGGCATAGTGGCCTACGTATTTTATGCCTCAGCCAGATTAAGGGTAAGGGTGCTGATGGTTTTATGCAACACCAGCAGCATTAGCAATAACCCTAATCGGCCTAGTACTCCTCACTATTCATTCATTCCTTGGGGCGGAGCTAATAGTGCTGGGTTACTTCCTAGAACCAATAGCAGGCGTATCCCTATACCTAACGCTCCTAGGCATTGAAGGTAAGTTGATTAAAGCCGCAACACACGTGTTCTTCTGGGGGGCCGTGGTGTTCACGGTTGGATTACCTATAATACTGGTTAAGAACCCCTACATATCAATAATAGGGGACTTAACTAAGCTAATTGGGTTAGTGATGCTCGTTATGTCCAAATAGAGAGGGGTAACGCAATCCCATTGATTAGCAATAATGTTTAAACTTAGAGAAACGCTTAAAAGTTAATCATACAGTGGAATAGTTAGGCGGGGGTGCCCGAGCCTGGTCAAAGGGGGCGGACTTAAGATCCGTTGGCGTAGGCCTGCGTGGGTTCAAATCCCACCCCCCGCACCATGTACTTTTGTGCTCCAAATTGTTACCTACGTAGTGAGTTTATGGTGAGGATTATGTTGAATCATTAAGCTGACTTTTATACTATGGAGGATCTCCTAAGATTTCCATTAATTAAATATTAAGTAAATCAAGTGAGCGGCAGGTTCAGTCTAGTTCCTGTCTTAACTTCACAATACTTATCGTGGTATCTTGATGCTACATATTGCCTAGCTTCCCTTCCTGAACAATGAGCTGGGCAAACATACCTTGAGTAGTTTGCGGTGATATCGAGTTGATGCTTTGATGGATTATGAAAACCACCAATGATTAGGTAAACCTCACCGTACAGCTCATGAATTCTCCTCGCAATGTTATTAATACCGGGATGTGAGCATCCAACAATCAAAACCATACCATGGTTATTAAGCCTAATGGCAAGGGCATGTTCATTAACATCCATACCTTTCATAACGCCTATTGTGCCTGCATCCCTTAGTATTTCTGTGGGCTTCACCGTTGTAAAGGGTGTTAGACCCCAGACCCTCAACACCTCATCATCCCCAGGAACATAAACCATTAACCCTCTCCCAACCTCGCCCACATACTTAAAGCCACCGTAATGGTCTGCATGGTAGTGGCTGAGGAAGGCTACGTCGACTTTACTCAAGTCAATACCCAAAGATGCTGTATTATTCTCAATAACCCTAGGCTCTGTATCCGCATCATAGAGTATTGACCACCTCTCAGTCTCTACGTAAACACTCCGCCCCCCAATCACTTAACAGTGATGGGTTGGGTTCATTATCATTGATGATTACTAACCTCACCCACTTAACCACAGCATCTAGGTGCCTATTAATACTTTATAAGTATATACATACCGGTGATGCCTAGTTAGGATCATATTGATTACGCATTGGTACCTAGTACTCGAATTTTAATGGTGGTATTGGATCACCATATAGTTTCCCTGCCTCAATTAGCCTTTGTCTCTGCTCCTCAAGTACCTCAAATAATCTTCTCGGCGTTGTTGACACCTCTGAGCATATCTTCCATACCCTCCCTATTTTATTAGGGAGTCTCCCAACCCTTATCGCGAATCGCCTATTGTAATTCTCAAGCCCATAATCCCTACTGAGAACATTATGGAATAGCCTCCTCAAGTCCTCGTACCTCGGCACATAACTTATCAGCGTTTTCGGCACTAACCTCATTATGTATCCTCCCCCTCCATCCATTGGAGCCAAACCCTCTTATCCTCCTTACTATTTAAAAATCTGCACTGCTCATCTCTAAGGAAGTAATTAACACCAAATATCCTCGGCGGATTCTTCAAGTTTTTGCCAAACTTTAGGTAATAGTGCCTAGGTCAACTGAAAAGGAAGTCTAGGTTAGCTATTGGGTTAAACTCCCTTTCCCCAATCTTACCTATTACTGCAGCTGTCCTCTCCGACTTTACGGATGCCGCTATGGTCACTACGCCATGGTCCCAATTAAAAGATCCAAAGACAGGCACTCAAGTATCTGGATCCCTACGCCAAATATTAAACCACCAACCACCGGTATTTCCTCACCTGTTTCTATAGCTCTCCTCCTAATGTACTCTAGATCCTCAGGACTACCTGTGGATATAAATATGGAGGAAGGCTTACAGAGATCTATAATCCAGGTTATGAATTTACGGAGATCGTGGTTTCTTATTCTCATTAACCTTTGATACATTTCATAGCTCATACTACTGTGGAGCATATGGTCAACATCGTCTATCTCATGATTCATTAGTTTATCACCCGCTTTTACCATGGTTAATTACCCTACTTCTTTATCATCATCAATTATACTCATAGATAAATTCAACAGCCGTTAATTAAGTTGAAAATAAGATGATTATGATATTCATATATAGTTACTTTCATCATAATGTATATTGAGTCCATTTTGCAAAGTCAGCATATTTTAAATCATATGCCGACCATAGGATCATTACCTCTCACGTAGTAGTGACGTATATACTCCCAGGAAGCTTAGGGCTGCGGCAACCATTAACGTTACCCTGAGTCCATCAATGAACGCCTGGTAAACAGTCACCTTAACCATCGGAATCCCTGTGAATAGGTATAGCACCGCGTACTTACCTAGGTACTTAGTTAATATGGAGCCCGCTATAGCGACGCTAAGTAACTGCCCAGTGAACCTCATGGTTCCTAAAACACCTGACGCAACACCATACTTATCCCTGCTCACCGAGCTCATCACCGAATTCGTGTTTGGTGCCGAGAATAAGCCGAAGCCTATACCCAGTATGGATAGGGCAATTAATATGTTAGCTACGCTTCTTATGTTGAGTGTGAGGAGTAGTATGAAGGATAAGCCAATTAGGCCCATACCCAGTGCCGCTATTTCCCTTGAACCATACACATCAGATAACCTACCGCTCACCGGCGATAGGATAACCATGAAAATCGGTTCCAATACCAATATTAAACCGGCCTCGAAGGGGTTATAACCCAGGATCACTTGCAGGTAAAGTGAGAAGGTGAATGGTACAAAGTAGGTACTTATGTAGTTTAACAGAGCAGTCACGTTACCGGCCATGAAGGAGACGTTACCGGTGAATAACTTTAAGTCAAGCATCGGGTACTTAACCCTACCCTCCAGCAGTATAAAGACTATTAACGAGACTACACCTACCATGAGTAGGTAGGCGTAATTTAACCATCCATTTAATGAGGACAATATGAGGTACATTACTATTGAGATTAAGGCTAGGGAGAACGTGAAGGCGCCAATGGTATCCAGGGATTCATCACGCTTAGCAACCTCAATGCTCCTCATGGATGCGTAGGACACGGCTAAATCAATCAACGAGAGCATGGTGCTAATCAGCAGTATGTACCTCCAACCCAGGAATTGGGTGATGATGCCACCTAGGAATGGTGCCAATGTTAAACCAATGTAAACCGCCATGGC
>JAPWUH010000074.1 GCA_028275645.1 Caldivirga sp. | reverse complement strand
TTACTGGTCACCGTATGGTTAGGGTAGTCGAAGGCAGCCGGCTCATTCATGTCCAGCCAAATGCCATCGATATCGTAATCCCTAACCCACCTCTCAACTAGGCTACTCCACCAATCCCTAGTCTCCCTATTGAAGAAGTCCGGTAATGCTGATTTCCCAGGCCAGCCCTGCACTATTGTTAAGCCGCCGTCTGAGTCGAGGGTTAGGTAGTTACCGTTAATACCCTCCTTAAACACCTGGTAGTTTGGATCAACCTTAATGTACGGGTCCACTATGGTTACGACCTTAATACCCAATTCATGAAGCTTCTTAACCATATCCCTGGGGTTAGGGAACCTCTCACTATTCCAGGTGAATATCCTGTAGCCATCCATGTAATGTATGTCTAGGTAAATCGCAGTGTTGCCTAGGTCCATGTCCTTAAGTGCCTTGGCAACCTCGAGAACCCTATCCTGAGGGTAGTAGCTGTACCTACTTTGTTGATGACCGAGGGCCCACTTTGGCATTAGGGCTGGTTTACCGGTAATGCCTATGAACCTGGTCACAACATCCCTCAGCCTAGGCCCCCTTATCACGTAATAGTCAACCTGGTCATCGTAAACCGTAACAGTGAATTCATCCCCCCTCTCAACCCCAAGGTCAATAACCATCCTAGCCGTGGAATCGGCGAAATGGCCCATGGATACGTGGTTCCTGGTTACTATGAAGAATGGTATCGAGACGTAGAGTGGGTCTGACCCATACCTATACCCATACGCATCAGTGTTCCACATAGTCACCCTGAACCTCTTCCTATTAAGAGGTAGGGCCTTTTCCCCAAGTCCATAGACAACGTCGGTGAGCCCTAGGTTCCCCCTTATAGTAAATTGGCCATTACTGTAGCTGAACCTTAAGTTAACTTCCATTCCATTAACATTAACGTAGACCGAGTCTTCATTAACCTTAACTAACCACGGTCCAATCTTATTTTCACCAGAGGCTAAATCCACCGTTGGCTTAACCACAACAGCCGGTGATTCCCTATACCTATGGCCATTCCTCACCGCACTTATCCTTAACACGTCGTCATTAACCATGCTTACCCTCATTGAGAATTCCATCAACATGTGAACATATCTCCGTATTTTAAGTATTATCTATACGCTGCGCCATGGTATCAAATCCTGGTTCATCGCGGTAGACACGGATAAGTAAAATTTATTTAGAAGTATGAGGTAAGCCTGCCTAGGATGATTGAGAACCGCAAGGATGAGCACATTAAGATTGCGGCTTCGAGCAACGTGGAGGAAGGTGACTCACTCTTTGATGAGGTTCAGTTAATCCACAATGCACTACCTGAAATCGACTTTGATGATGTCAACCCCAGTGTTAGTATATTTGGTAAGAAGTTGAGTTTCCCGTTCATAATAGGTGCGCTAACCGGTGGTACGGAGATGGCTGAAAGGATTAATGAGACCTTGGCTAAGGCGGCTGAGGAGTTTGGTGTAGGCATGTACGTCGGCTCCCAGAGGGTTGCCATAGTTAGGCCGGAGACTGCGAGGAGCTTCAGGGTTGTTAAGGATAATGCACCAAGTGCCCTAAAGATAGCTAACCTAGGTGCACCGCAGGTTTCTAGGCTTAGCGAGAGGGAGTTGATTGACTGGGTTAATGAGGCGGTGGACATGATTAACGCTGACGCCTTAGCAATACACCTAAACCCAGCCCAGGAAGTCTTTCAACCAGAGGGTGAGCCCTGGTTCAGGGGTGTGTTAAGCAAGTTGAGGCTAATTAGGAGGGTTACCAACAGGCCCCTTATAGTTAAGGAGGTTGGTAACGGCATTTCGATGGAGGTTGCTAAGATGCTCGCCGAAGTACCGGTTGATGCCATTGATGTGGCTGGTTTAGGCGGCACATCCTTCATAGTCATCGAGTCCATTAGGAAGCGGGACACCAGTGAGTCCGAGGTCTTCAGGAATTGGGGGATACCAACACTCCTATCTATATGTGAGGTGAGCAGCGTCTACGACGGGCTTGTGTTCGCCTCGGGTGGGATTAGGAATGGGCTTGATGGGGCTAAGGCAATAGCGATAGGGGCTGACGCATTCTCAATGTCTAGGCCAATGCTGCTCTCGGCGCTTAAGGGTTACGACGCCGTTAAGGACACTATCAGTAGGATTAGGTGGGAGTTTAAGGTGGCGATGTTCCTAACAGGCTCAAGAACAATCAGCGACCTCAAGAAGGCCCCCATGGTCGCTGGCCTACCTGTACTGCTATGGCTAATACAAAGGGGGATTAAATGTAAACTCACCATGACTATGTACGACACGTGGAGGCCCATAGCATCCATACTGCTAAGTAAGTTGATGAATGATGAGTAGGGTAAATCCATATAATAAACAAGACCTTATCACAGCCCCACTGACTCCCGCAAACCACTAATGGCCCTCTCAAGCAACTCGCCTGTATTACATGAGTAAAGCTCGATCATGTCGAGGCCTATTCCAAGTTTCCTTAAGGCATCTACCCTTAGGTCCGTTATCTCGTATAGGTCCCCATTACCCAGTTGATTACCCACAAGCACGGTCTCATCGTTAACGTTAACCCTCACAACTTGACCCTCATTCTCAATCTCAACCAGGTAACCTACCGTGGTTAATTCAAAAATGTAGTAGTCGGTTGTGTATAGCTTTATGAAGCCACCGTATCTCTGAATATTATTAACCACGAAGTTAACTATATCCTTAGGCTCAGGAAGCCTATACTTGTATTCCCTAAAGTAATTGACGTAGATGTTTGAGTACACACTCACCATGAAGTCCACAGGCGTGTTGCAACTAAGTATGTAGGCCACCTTTAACTTAGCCTTATGCTCATGGTTCTGAACACTGGCGGCTACTTCAACTGGTTGACTAATGTTTAAACCGGGATTCTCCAGGACTATGTTGAGTACGAAGTACCTCATTAAAGCCCTCTTATTCATGTGATACACAACCCAGTCATTACCTCTCCTACACATGGTCATAAGCTCATACTCACCACTGGTTAACTGCATGCACTCACCGAATTGATCAACCATGACCTTGTTGATGGTAACATTAGGTCTTTGATTAGATACCACTTCATCAGCATTATCAACAATGTACTCTATGTATGCCGAGTCGAGCCTATAGTCATACTCATTCAATGGGTAGTACTTAAATACCTCATCTGGGAGTAGGGGTTCCACGTACCCTAACGTAACCACTTTACTTATGAAAGCCTCCTTAATCACATCATCATTAACCATCTTTACAATAGCCCTCAACCTAACCACGCTCATCGCTGTATCATCCTCAATGAAGACGCCTTCCCTTATAAATATTTACACTTAGCATAACGGCGTCATTGCTTTACTTATACCTTAAGGGTGAGGAGACCACCGTAAACGCAACGCATGTAATACTACACCGAGAAACCTGTTAGTTGCCTCAGCCCTCAATGCTGATTCCTACGCATAATACACGCTTCACAGGCTTCACCTAGGGTACGTGACATAATGGTTAAGCCCGCCCTTTAGAGCGAGGTTACCCCAATACATGGGATTTCACTGAGGGGGTCATACAGGTTACGTATTGTCGCTGTAAATTTAGCTTACATGAAGATGCTACTCCTCGCCCCTTTAATGCATCACCCAGCGTAATGTTTTAAAGGGGTTAGGTAAAGCCATGCCTTATGCCCATTAGTGACCCTGAGAAGCTTAGGATAGCTATTGAGCATAGGTTTGGCTACTGGATATGCAGGAGGTGTGGTGCACGTAACCCAATTGGCGCTGAGAAGTGTAGGAGGTGTGGAAGTAAGGATTTAAGGCCTAAGAGGTTTAAGCACTAACCCTACTTCGCTCCTTACCATATGATGCCTCCATGAGTTTACTCAGACCTTGTGGTATCTCCATACCCCACTTAGTGAATGCATCCTTAATGCTTATCAACCTACAATCCTCCGTATTATACACATCCCTCAACTTATCGAGACCTCTACAGTAGTCTGGGTGCAGCTTAGGTAGGTTTTCCCAAACCCACCTGGTGGTTATTGGGAATTTGTCCATTAACGTGTTGAACATTAACCAGGCCACTAGCCTAATCTCGTGGAAGGCACCTAAGCCAGTCCTGAGGGGCATGAAGTTTAGGAAGAATTCCCTGGCATTCATCTGAACCCAAATCCTGCTGGCCATTGCGTTGGGTAAAACGTACCTAGCGTCCTCAGGTGCCATGGATCCCCTAGCCTTCACGTACACTTGGCCGGCTGACTCTAGGAATGGGGCAAGCTCGTTAGCAATGCTGGGTGGTAGTACGTAGCGTAGTTGACCCTTTGCGTAGTCCACGTACCTCTGGCTCTCCTGCCAGTAACTGGCTAACCTATGCCTAACGAGTTCATGCGTCAGCGCCCTACTACCCTCGATAAGCCATGAGGCACCCATGAATTCGAAGACGCTGTGGTGCCCATCCCTAAGGAAGCTCGTTATCCTACGCCTAACTATACCTGGATCGTTCCTCACCCTATCAAGAGCCTTCTCAACCGTATACGCCCTATAAACCACGTCACTCATGGCCGCCGTAAACTCCTCACTACCCCACGTCATTAATAATACAACTGAGGGTTTAATCACCGGGTAACTCATGTTAACCTGATCTCTAGGCTTAAATAACGCTTATAAGCGCTACTCCAGATATCTCGCTTATGATACCTCTTGACATTTTAACCTTGAGGTTACGCCACCGCTACATGCATAGTTAATAATGCCCAAACCCCACTCTCATGGTGAAGGGATTGGGTCAATTTTGTTGGCGCACCATGGACTTTTTACTTCCCCTTTTAACCAAGCGTCCTAAGCACCTTAACCATCTCGTCAACGTCCATGTTAGTCATAGCCAGCGGTATCTTCTCCCTCCTAGCCACCTCAATACCCAGGTAATCCGGCTTATCCAACCCATGTAGAACCACTATGGATGGTTTAAAGTCAACGAACGCCATCATGGCCTTTATAGCCACTAATGGTGACCTACCATACCTGGTGTTGACGAATATGGCAGCTCTCTGGGTTGTTGAGCCATACAGCTTGAGGTATTCGTAGGATGGGACATCAAGGAGTAGTTTAATGCTGTCCACTATGGTGTAGCCGTGTATGTCCATCCTGGTGGCTGGGGGAACCACCAGCGATGCGTTAATAGCCCTCAAGAAGGATTCAAGACTAATGGGGTTAACGTAATCCCTCATGTCAATCACAGCCATCATATACCTATCACCAGCCGACAACTGTTTAATTAATAACTGAAGCCTAGAGCCACCCCTCTCAAGTTCAATGTCTATTAGGGCCCTGACAAACTTCTTAACAAAGTATGAGCCAGGGGACTTCCTCCTACCCGACTCATAGTCACTTATCACGCTTGGGGTTGTGGACAACTTGATAGCCAACTCAGTCTGAGGTATGTTGAAGTACTCCCTCCAACGCTTAAGCTCCCTACCCGGGGACTCCGACATCACTATTGAACCCGCTATAAACGTAGCCACCTTATCAACCACCGCACCCTCAATAACCTCCCCCACAGCACAGAAATCAGTGAGTTATTTAATACCTTTTCGTCCCATTGCCGCTGAGGTTACTTAAATAAACCTCTCATGTACACCATCCAACATGCTACTAATTAGGGAGCATGAGGTGGCCAGGCTGTTAACGTATGGTGAGGCGATAAGGGCCATCGAGGATGGGTTCAGGATGCTTGGGACTGGTAAGGCTGTTAACCTACCCAGGCGTAGAGTGGTATTGCCCGGAGCAGTGCTTCATGTCCTTCAAAGTGGCGTCCTAGGCGATTACAACGTGGCTGGCCTGAAGGCATACCTAAGCACCAAACACGGCACGAGGTTTGTCGTCCTGCTCTTCAGTATTGAATCAGGTGAGCTGCTCGCCATCATCGAGGCCGATAGACTTGGGCAAATTAGGACGGGGGCAGCCTCAGTGGTGGCCAGCAGGTACATGG
>JAPWUH010000073.1 GCA_028275645.1 Caldivirga sp. | reverse complement strand
AGCCATAATCCCATTTAACTACCCACTCTTCGACACGGTCAATAAGATAGCCTACTCAGCCATAGCCGGCAACGCCGTGTTGATTAAACCCGCCTCAGCTGACCCATTGCCAACTATACTCTTCGCCAGGGTACTTGAGCTGGCGGGCTTCCCACCTAAGGCATTGGCTGTGTTAACAATACCAGGCAGGGATATGGGTAAGGTGGTTTCGGATAGGAGGATAGGGGTTATTTCACTCACGGGTAGTACGGAGACTGGTGTTGCGGTTATTAAGGAGGCTGGAATTAAACAATTCGTAATGGAACTGGGAGGCGGTGACCCAGCCATAGTACTCAACGATGCTGACCCTAAGTGGGCTGCGCAAAGAATCGCAATAGGCATATACAGTTATGCCGGCCAAAGGTGCGATGCCATTAAGTTCATATTCGCTGAGCCTGGTGTTTATGACCAACTTAAGGCAAGCCTAATAGAGGAGCTATCCAAGGTTAAGGTTGGTGACCCAAGGGACCCTGAAACAACAATGGGGCCGCTGATTGATGAAGCCGCCGCTGATGAGGTGGTTAAGGCGACTCAAGACGCCATCTCCAAGGGAGGTAGGGTCCTTTACGGTGGTAGGAAACTGGGGCCAACTTACATTGAACCAACCCTAATCGAGGTGGATGCAAGTAGGGTCAGGGACCTTTACCTCTACAATAAGGAGGTCTTCGCCGCAATAGCAGTGTTAGTTAAGGTTAAGGACCTTGATGAGGCAATTGAGCTCGCTAACGGTAGGAGGTATGGGCTTGACGCAGCCATATTCAGTAATGACGTTAGTAAGATTAGGAAGGCTGCTAGGCTACTTGAGGTTGGGGCTGTTTACGTCAACGACTATCCAAGGCACGGCATAGGGTACTATCCATTCGGTGGTAGGAAGGATTCGGGTATAGGGAGGGAGGGCCTAGGCTATACCCTTGAGTATGTCACCGCCTACAAGGCCATTGTTTACAATTACAGGGGTAAGGGTATTTGGAGGTACTTGTAATGCGTTAACTCGTTAAACAGCGTTACGTTAACTCATATTGATTCAACGATGCCTAACCCGTTTAGTGGCTAAGCCCCTAGCCATACCATACACGAGTATTGACCAGGCGGCAACAATAATTATACCAACAGCCACGAGGAGCCATGGATTATCGAGTATGCGCGCAACGACACCAAGTATAATAATGCCAATTAGTAAGAGCGCCCATGATGCTATAGTCAAGTACAATGCTGCCTTAACCATCAGACCCACCTGAATAAATAAAGCACAATGAATAACAGTATAGTTAAGGCTGCGACTGTGTTAAATAACATGTAGAATCCCTTCACCACTTTACTTTCGTCGCCAGGCTCATCAATTACAATCATCTTCATTAGTGTTAATGTTGAGCCTTCATCAAGGTTCGGGTATATTATGTAGTTGTTCATGTACGTTGATGGCTTAAGCTTCTCCCTAGACTTAATGCCCCTGGAGCTGACCACTATTAGTAGGCCGTTAACCACGTATGGCACCATGACCAGCAGTATTAATGTACCTAGCCCACTGTACAGCATTAAACCGGAGACTAATGCACCAAGCGCATATGTGCCGCCATTACCGTTGAATAACTTGGCCGGGTATTTGTTAAGCGCGAACAAAACCACTGATGGTACTAGTAGTGTCAGTGTCATTTGAAGTAATGCAACGTTACTTGTCATTATTGAGTAGGCTAGGGGTATTATTGATGTTAATATCATTGAGTATGGTACAACTCCATTAACCACATCCATCATGTTTATTGCGTTTGAGAAAACCCCGTAAAAGGCGATTGTCAGTATAGCCACGACTATTGGGTTTGAGAAGTGTCCTATTATCGGGAAGTAGAGGTAGTCGAAGTTACCCATAATCACCAACACCGCCAGTGGGTAAAGCACCGAGGCACTCACTCTAAGTAGCTCGTGGACATTTGTGAAGTCGTCCACTAGGCCGATTACGCCTAGGACTATGGGCGTTGTGTAGAATACCATGCCGTAGGTTGGGTTGATACCTAAGCCCCCTAACCCCGTTAAGGCCAGTGAAACGGTTACGTACGCCAGTATGATTAAGCCCCCTAGCTTAGGTATGAGGGGCTTGCTGGGTTTATGGACATCAGGTGCTAAGGCACACCTGCACTTCAGGACTGCGTAGGCTGCTATCACAGATGCGAGCGTCGACAATGCGACCGCTATTGGCAGCTCCATGGGTAGACACCCATATTCCTACTCCTGAATTTAATCTCAGAGGCTATGTAGTTGAACAGTATTGGCACCGTTATTGTCGCATCGGCAATAACAAATGTCGACATGGCACTCGGCTTAACCTTACCCCAGCTAATAGCCTCCTTAGGCCTAGCACCACTCAGGGATCCATCCCACTCCGTTGCCGTGGTTAGGTAAACTACGTAGTCTAAACCGCCCTTAAACTGGCTCCACCATATGACGTGGTGTTTGCTAATGCCCCCACCAATCACCACAGCACCTAGTTTCTTACTTGAGTAGACTATGTTCATCAACTCCTCCTCATCCCTAAGCACATTAACGTTAACCCTCCTACCCCCACTCCTAGCCCTCTGAACCTCATTGAAGGTTAGTATTGCCGTACCGAAGGCACCATCCACGAAGCCAGGTATGTAAATTGGTACACATGCCCTTTTGGCGGCCTTTATCAACGAGGAGTCATCCAGTTCATCAGCCATTAGCCACAGGAGTTCCCTCACACCAATTTCATCCCTGTTAACTCGGCTTAGGGTTGCGTGGACTGCCTTCTCAACCAATGGCCCATAGTGCTCCCTCCTGACGAACACGTTACCTATCCTGTGGATCCCCTTATCCAGAAGTTCAGAGTCATCAACATCGAACGAACCCTTAAAGTAAACTCCCCCAAGGGACTTAGCAACGTCATGATCCACCGTACCAGCCGTGGTTATGACTACGTCCACCAACCCCCTCTCAATAATCCCCCTTAAAATCCCCCTAAGCCCCGTGGATACTAGGTTAGCCGTGAAGGAGAGTATTACTGTTACGTCTGGGTCGCTGTACATTGACTTAAGTATATTCGCTGCGTCGTAAAGGTTCCTGGCCATGAAACCGCCGATTAGGTTGTACGACTCGATAAGATCCTTAATCGACTCAGCACCCAGTTCAGCATCAGAAACCTTCTCCTCATGAATCATGATGTGCGTGTTTGATGTGGGTATTTTAACTTTTACTCTAGGTTTAATCCTTAACCTTAATGTGGCCGCTAGGGCACCTATTTAATGACCTTAACCTCCTTAACAACCCCCAGCTTCTCTAGTTCACTAATAATTTCCCTAACCCTCCTCATGGTTAAGCCTGTCTTCTCAGCTATCTCCTCTATCGACCTACGTCCATCAAGCAGCTTGGCAACATCAGAGTACTCACTGGGTATATTAACCTGGACTTGGTTAGGTATTGGTATTTCAGCACCAGGTATCTTATATAGGTATATCTTGTGGCTCCTCCACTCCTCGTAAACGTCCTCGGCCAGTAGGGGTTTCCAACCTGGAACCTCGAAATCGTGGCTAACAACCCTGGTCCCTGGTCTCAACTCCCTTTCGAGTTTAGGCCTGAGCATTTGGTTAACACTGGTTAGTAGGTACATGGTTACCACATCGGCGTCGCCTATTGGAACCTCAAAGAAGTTGCCGTGAATAACCTTAACCACGTTCTCAAGGTTGAGTTCCTTAACCCTTCTGAGGGTTTGCTCATAAAGGTCATTCCTTATCTCAACGCACACGGCCCTGGCGCCAAACTCCTTAGCCGCCATTATAACTATTCTACCGTCACCACAACCAAGATCATAAACAACCTCGCCGGGCCTTACACCACTGACCTGTAGCATCCTCCGTACGACAACCTCTGGAGTTGGTACATATGGTACGTCGTACGGCATGTTAAGCATTAGTAAGGGGGAGTTTTAAAACATAGCCCACATGGTTTTATTGACAAACTAGAAACCTAACACTTAAATGTTGAGATACGATTTTTATTGACTATTATCATAAATAGCACCTCATGTTTTAATGCTTTCCCTATTAGTAAGATAAAACTTTACTTACCACTTACTGAGTCATGAAGATTATTTTCTATAGCATCCTCAATAATCCTCTGGACCTCTATACTTCTTTTGTATGCTGACTCAACAATACCCATCAGTAGGCCTTTAAGGCCCCTCTCCTCAGCATACTTAATACCACTTATGGTTACACCACCTGGGGTAGCTACATCACTCACTATCTCCCAGGGCTTCCTGGAGTTGAGTAACTTAGCCCCAGACTCGATGACGTCTATTGAGAGGGACCAGGCCAAGTCTGATGGTAAGCCCACGAGTATACCAGCCTCCCAGAGGGCCTCAGCAATCATGGCTATGTAGGCAGGCCCTGAACCACTTAAGGCGGTTATGGCGTTCATGTACTCCTCATCAACAAGGTAACACTTACCAACGGTGTTGAACAGACTGCAGGTGAAGTCAACGTCTAGGTCCGTAGCCCTGGGTCCTCTTGAAACTGCTGTTACCCCCGAACCCTCTAGTATTGATATGTTGGGCATGGCCCTAATAACCCTAGCCCTGGTGAACCTACCCAGCACCCTTGTTGATAAGCCTGCAACCACTGATATGAGTAGCTTGGAGCTATCAAGCAACATCCCAATGTCCCTGATTACGTCGAAGACTTGCCTGGGTTTAACCGCCAGGATAACAACTTCAGCATCCTTAACAAGCTCCCTATTGCTGAGAATTACACTGATTCCCGGCAACTCCCCCTGAATTCTCCTCAACCCACGTTCACTTTTAACCGACCCAGCTATTTCATTACTTTGAACCCCCATCTTCAATAGCGCCTTGGCTATCGCTGTACCTATTTTACCTAAGCCGACTACTGCGTACTTGGCAATAAAACCACCCAACCAGCTCCAGCAACCACTCGCTTTAAAGCATTACACTATGAAGACTACTGGGTGGTACATGCAGGCTATTGGTGAAGCCGGCCTCAGATGACCTAAATTATAGGCCTCTAATAACTCTACTGAGCATCCTTGACATTTCATCGTACTTTCTAAGCACCTCAACGCTTAATGATGGTTGAACCCTCTGGAAGGCTACTTGGAAGTGCCTCATGGTTACTGCAACGTCTGATGGCATTTTAGTTGATGTAATGGCCTCCCTAAGCGCCATCATGGAAGCCTCCCTAACGATAGCTGCTATGTCAGCCCCAGTGTAGAGTGACACATATAGTTTAAACTCCCTAAGCGGCTCAAGGCCATTACCCAGTAATTGACTGCTGTTGGCGTTCTCAAATACATCGGCAAGCGCCTTAACTATATTGGCCATGGTCCTCAACCCGCTGTTGCCCTTGAAATCACTACTGGTTAACATGGCCTTGACGTGGTTAAGCGCCTCAGTTAACTTAGCCACCTCACCCCTATTAACGTCACTATGACCCTCAATTTCACTTAAGGCCGACTCCACTGCATCGCTAACCTTGCTCTTAAATTCATGAGCTCTAATGTTAAGTTGGGTAAGAGCCCTCTCAGCCGATAAAACCCTAATGGTCTCGGCCAGCTCCTGGATATTAACGTCACTGGATAGCTTAACCCTCCTAGTGTGTACCTTCAGTATCTCAAGTATGGCATCTCTATCAGGTGGTGGTACGTATATTATCCTGTCGAATCTACCGGGTCTCAGTAATGCTGGGTCAAGTATGTCTGGCCTATTCGTTGCCGCTATTACTACGACGTTACGCAGTGGGGCTATTCCATCCATCTCTGCGAGTATTTGGTTAACGATCCTATCCGTTGCCCCACTATCTATCCTATACCCTCTTGCTGGTGCTATTGCGTCTATTTCGTCGAAGAATACTACGCATGGTGCTGCCATTCTTGCTTTTTTGAATATTTCTCTTATTGCTTTTTCTGATTCGCCGAACCACTTGCTTAGTATTTCAGGACCCCTAACAGCAATGAAGTTAGCACCACTCTCATTAGCAACAGCCTTAGC
>JAPWUH010000072.1 GCA_028275645.1 Caldivirga sp. | reverse complement strand
TGCAGGATAGCTCTTGAGCTAATTCAGGGTGGGTTAAGTGAAGCCACGCCCGTCGCCATAGTAACCAGGGCTTACATGGAGAACTCAAGGGTCCTCTTTACAGCCCTCGGTGAATTGGCTAAGTGTCAGGTTACTGTTGAGAACCCGTCCGTCATAATCGTTGGTAGGTCAGTCTCCCTCAGCCCCCTCTACAACACACGCAACCCAATACGCCACTAATACCCTCAATTTAAGGCTTCACCAACCGGAATGGTGAAACCGGGTTCGTACCCTCATACACTTAAGCTAAGGCTTAAATACCTTCGCTAACTAAGGTAATGTATGTCTAGTATAAGGGCCGTTAACGTCAAGGAGCATGAGAGGTTTAGGGGTGTTTACTGGGTTGAGTTTGAGGATGGCTCAACTAGGCTAGCCACCAGAAACCTGACGCCTGGTAAGAGGGTTTACGGTGAGCAGTTGGTTAACCTTGGGGGTGTTGAGTATAGGGTGTGGAATCCCTATAGATCTAAGCTTGGGGCCGCCATAATGAATAAGCTTGAGGTTATGCCCATAGGTGAGGGCTCCAGGGTGCTTTACCTCGGGGCCGCCAGTGGAACGACGGTTAGCCACGTGAGTGACATAGTTGGGCCCAATGGGTTAATCTACAGTGTTGAGTTCAGCCCCAGGGTTTTCAGGGAGTTCATGCAGAATATAATTGACCAGGGTAGGTTAAATGTGATACCAATACTGGCCGACGCGAGGTACCCTGAACAGTACATTTCACTGGTTAAGGGGGTTGACGTAGCCTACATAGATGTTGCCCAGCCCTTCCAGGCTAAGATACTTGCCGACAATGCCGACGTATACCTTGTTAAGGGTGGTTATGTGATGCTCGTGATTAAGGCCATGTCCATTGACGTGACTAAGGAGCCCTCCGAGACATTTAGGAGGGAGATTGACACACTTAAGGAGAGGGGCTTCGACATAGTAAACATGGTTCACCTAGAGCCCTACGACGTTGCCCATGCCCTAGTCATCGGCAGGAAGCAGTGAGGAAACTACCCTAATCAGCCTCCACGGCTCGGCATCAGTCTTAACTCCCTCACTGGAGAAGTGGGTCCTATGTGCCTCAATGCCCAGTTCCCCCAAACGCCTCAATAGGCTTATTAGGCTTGGCACAGCCCCCATGCCCCTACCCAGTTCCGTGACTGTGTAGTAGAGTGGTATGGGTAGGTTATCGCTAATCGTACCCCTAATAGTGCCCGCAGCCCTCAACTCATGTTCAACGTTCTTAGCAATGGATAGGGCGTAGTCGATGAACTCCACGTCGCCAATGGGCCCAATCCAAATAGGCCCAGCAACCACACAGCCCCTCATGGCGAAGCCTGGGTACTTGTCCACGAACCCTCTCTCCAGTGAGCCTGGGCAGTAGTAGGCGTAACCCAGGTTGTGGGTAGTCTCCCTAGCCATCCCCCTGTCCCTATGCACGGTTAGGCATACCCTGTAGTAGTGGCCCTCCCAGTAGGATAGGAGTGGCTTGATCCCCATGTCCATGACTAAGGCTTGCCTCGCTATGAAGCCGAGGAGCCCCCTTAACCCAATCTCCCTCGATAAGTGCCCTCTAAGCGGCTTAAACCCATACCTCCTGATGGCCTTATTGGCGTAGCTACCCTGAAGCACAGCTAGGTCTGTGGCTGTGGCGCAGAGTAGGCCCCCATGCCTAATTGAGTGTAGGGCTGCCCAGACGTATGGGGCTGGGGAGCCGTAGGGGTCTAGGTCAACCATATCGCACCTATTGCTCACCAGGACCTCGTTGGCATCACCCCTCACCACCTTAACCTGGTCCCTTAAGCCATTCAGTTCAACGTTCATGTTAGCCACCCTAACGGCCTCATCATCAATATCACCTGCAATAACCCTCTCAACCCCAGCCTCCTTAACATACCTTATGCTCCTAACCCCAGTCCCAGTGAAGGGCTCGCACATTACACCACCCTCACCTGTGAGCTTCAGGTAGGCCCTAACCACTATGACTGAGATACTCCTGTTATTTGCCATTGCAGGGTTGTAGAAGACTGGGGCCCAGGCTGGCTCAATTCGCCCACCGGCGATGTACCTACTCAGGTCGGGGGCGTAGAAGGAGACCTCACCCTCCCTCAACACCACGTACATTAAGTGGTAATGATCCGGTCACTTAAATAGCTTAGTGTAGTTGAAGTAAACGGAGTCCTCCACCGTGGCTGCGTCGACGCCCTTTATCTTCGCTATCTCTGGAACCAACTCCCTAATCATGAGTGGGGTTAGCCTAATGCCCCTGTATTCATATGGTCCATCACTCTCAGTTAGCATGAACCTAAGGGGCACCACCTCAGCAACCCTCCTAGACTTCTCCTGAATCTTAAGTGCTGCGTTCACGGAGATGTAGTAACCCTGCTCAGTTATGTCATTTATGAGGTCCAGGGGGCCTGTGTACCAGTGGAAGATTACCTTATCAACGTCAACCCTAGTAACCATATCATAAACCTCCCTCCAGGCGTCTGGTGAGTGAATGTTTAAGACTAGGTCATATTCCTTAGCCATCCTGAGGAACTCCTCGAAGAACCTCCTCTGCCTATCAATGGTACCTGGCGTAAACCTCAAGTCAAGGCCAACCTCCCCAAGACACTTAATATCACCACCCTTGACCATACCCTCAATCAACTTGACATCACCGGGGGGCACCTTATCGACGTTCCAGGGATGGATGCCAACACATGGCGTTACATTACTGTACTCCTCAGCCAACTTAACCACTGTTTCCGAGGATTTAACGTCCTCGGCCACGGAGACCAGTATTATGTCCCCGAAGCTCCTTAACTCATCTGGGTTAAACTCGTACAGGTGGGTGTGCGAGTCAACAAGCATAACCCAACGACACACCCATTAATTAAAAGGTTACACTTGAAGCTAGGGTAAGGTTAGCCATGGGACAATGCCGACATGTCCGTAATGCAACCACAGGTGCGTTGCCGTATTCACGTAGTGAGTTAAAAATTTGGTGATTAGTGAACGCTGTCAACGGACAGTTATAATCTACCTTTAATTCATTTTATCAATTAAAACGCAGTCTGTAAATATCCTCACAATGAATAAACCAGACAGTTACATACACCTCCTTAATACGTACTGGGATTTTGTGGTGTATTATAGTTTGATTGAGTCTTCCACGTAGCCGTTGCTGGTTATGGTTAACATGTCTATGCCGTCCCCAGACGTTGGGTCCCTTGCTATGGCCTCCTTTATAGCCTTTATGGCCAATTCCTTAGCCTCCTTTACGGTTATTTCGCTGCTGTAGCCGGTCTCAATTATGCCTATCGCTGTCCTTGCCCCATTGCCCAGTGCCGCGTAGTCGTCCTCAATTAGTGAGCCCCATGAGTCCAGTATGAATAACCTTGGCCCCTCCTCATCAACCCCACCCACCATGGTCTCGGCTATGTAGGGCAAGTACTTATTTTGAAATAGTATAATGCTGAGTAGTTTAGCAGCCGCCCTAACCGAGACTGGTGTCTTGGTTTCTATCTCCAGGTTGGTTATGTTAGCCCTTACCACCTTGGCTATTGTCTGTATGTCGGCCAGTACCCCCGATGAGGCTATCCCTATCCTGTTCGTTATTGGGTAAACCTTCTTACCGGACTTACTCATTAGGTAGAAGCCGTATGAGACTCTCTTCTCAGCCGCCAGCACAACGCCATCCTTAGCCCTTATGCCCACCGTTGTACCCGTCATTAACTCAATTTGGTCTGACATAGCTAACCACCATCTTAACCCCAGCTGGGATGCTTTTAACTTTAACTAGGTGTGGACTGTTTTATTAATGGGCCTTTAATGGGGGTTCCCATGTACCTGAACTCGACGTTGCCCTACATTCCCACGGCCGAGGAGACCATTAGGCAATTCGCCGCTAGGTACAGGTCCATTGAGGCTAAGTCACCCAGCCCCCTCTCCAGCCTTGAGAGGCTTAGGAGGCTTGAGGTGGCTAGGGTTAAGGGTACGTCTAGCTGGTTAATCAACCTAGTTAGGGGCATAGCCTACAACATGCCCTTCATAAACGACCTACACCCATTCTACAGGGAGTTGGTGGAGTTGATGATAAACGTTGATGAATATAGGCATGCCGTGGGTAAGCTCGTTAACTCAAGCGTGGCCATAGGTAGTATCAGTAGGGATGCCTTGAGGATCATTAAGGCTGCTAGGGATAGGGATGAGATAATTAAGGCCAGGAGAATGTTCATATCTAGGGTCATTGACCTAATCAATGATCTAGGCCCAGAGTTAAGGACGCTTAAGGAAGCCGCAATTAAACTGTCTAAGATACCCTCCATAAATGTTGAGAAGCCCACGGTAGTTGTGGCTGGGATGCCCAATACGGGTAAGAGTAGCTTCGTGGCCTGCGTCTCAACTAAGAAGCCTGAGGTTGCAGAATACCCATTCACCACTAGGCAGCTCATAATAGGCCACGTTAAGGTTTACGGGATGTACGCTGTTCAGGTCATAGACACACCGGGTCTCTTAGATAGGCCA
Source organism: Caldivirga sp. (assembly GCA_028275645.1). Classification (GTDB taxonomy): domain Archaea; phylum Thermoproteota; class Thermoprotei; order Thermoproteales; family Thermocladiaceae; genus Caldivirga. The sequence continues at coordinate 1,641 of JAPWUH010000072.1, read as the reverse complement.
CTTAATGAGAGGAATAAGATTGAGCTCCAGGCGATATTGGCGCTGAGGCACCTATCAGACGTGGTAGTCTTCATGCTTGACCCAACCCTTCACAGCGGCTATGAGCTTAAGCCTCAGTTAAACCTGCTGGAGGAGGTTAGGCAGAGCCTCAGAGCAAACATTGTTGTGGCAATTAACAAGGTTGACATAGCCACCGGCGATGAGGTTAAGAGGGCTATAGACGCCGTGAGCAGCCTTAACCTGCAGTATAGGTTAATATCAGCCCTGAGGTGCGAGGGCACTGGGGAATTAATTAGTGAGTTGGTGAATGGCCCGTTGAGGGGTAAGCTTGAGTCATACCTAAGGGCCGCCCATGAAAGGGCCATTAGGTCAAGGTTAGGTGAGCAATGAACTGAAAAATTGTTTATAAACACCGGTACCCTGGGGACTTATGCAACAGCCACCACACCCATTAACGTACAAGTTCGTTAGGTACTGCGTCAATAAGGCGTACTCTAAGTTGATTGCTGGGTTTAAGGAGAACGACGCCAACGTACTCTACTCAATAGAGACAATAATCAATGAGCTCAGGAACGCCGAGAATGATTTTAAGAGCCTGAAGGACGTGATTAACTTCCTAACAGGTGACTTCCTGGCGGAGTATAAGAGGGCTATAAGCACCCTGAGGAGCGACCTAGTCACCCAGTTGTTTAACGACATTTTAACGAACTGCATGGAGCTTGATGAAGTTAAGAGCGATGAGGAGGTTAAGAGTGTGTTGAGGAGCGTAATGGATAAGATGGTCTCGATTAAGCCAGATAAGAAGCTTGCTGAGGACGTTAATGCAGCGTCTTAATGGGTTAAAGTGGGTTTATTTCAAGCACCGTCTTAACGTCCTCGTGAGTCCAGGAGTAGGCCTCCTGGTAATTATCAAGGGTAGCCCTCTTAGTTATTAGCCTACTCAGCCAGTCCCCAAACCTATCCTTAGCCTCAGCCATGTGCCTAAGGCCCATTTCAAAGTGCCTAATACCTGCGTTAACGGAGCCCACAATAACCTTGTTGTTAAGCACTGAGTCCGTCATTAAGTCCCCAAGGTTGCTTATTGAGCCGCCAGGTGGGTAGACGCCGAGCAGCACCATTACACCGTTTGGGGCTAGGTGCCTCAAGCCGTCAACCATGACCTGGGGTGAACCAGTGGCCTCAACCACGATATCGAATGAACCCTCAACGCTGGTTAACGCAACGTCCACGTAGGTGCCTCCCAAATCCCTAACCAGCCTTGCCTTAAGGCTATCAGGTGGTCTAGTGGCAACGGTCACTGTGCTTAGCCCCATTAACCTAAGTACCATGGTGGAGAGGAGCCCTATGGGGCCAGCGCCGAGTATTAAGGCATTGGTTGGCTTCCAGTCAAACCTAGCCTTACCTATACTCATGGCAACGTCAATGCCCTTCTCCACGACACTAAGGGGCTCCGTTAAAACGGCCACGTCCACAAGCTCCTTAGGCACCTTAACTAGGTACTTAGCATCTGTGACCGAGTACTCGGCGGCGTGCCCATGCAGCCCCCATATGCCGTGCTCAACGTAATGCCCCATGGGGCAGTAGTCCACCGGCAGATTGCAGTTAACAGGCCTCCTAACCGTTGGTACGACCACATCACCC
>JAPWUH010000071.1 GCA_028275645.1 Caldivirga sp. | reverse complement strand
TTGTAACAGAGACTCGGCAATAATCTTTAATATTTCTGGGTTAGCGCTGTACCGAGTTTGGTAGTAGGTAATGGCATTGTTAATCGATGATTGGTTACCATGCTTCTGAGCAATGCTCCATACCTTCTTGCCAAAGCCATAGTAGGTTACCCTCATTGGACCCGCAACACCACGGTCATCCAGTATCCCCCCTAATGGTCTCCCTAATGAATGTATCAGGTACATTACGCTTAGGCATTAATGCGCAATACTGTTACTGTTTAAATTGTCAACGGTTAGATTAGGCACCATCCACAACCATCATTGTGAACGTGTTGAACCCATTGAAGTAGGTATCATCTGCATTAAGGCGTCTCGTACAGTTGTATTATTACTCACTCACAGTAGAATAACACACCAACACCATTGGCTTAAGTAACAATTACTCTTATTGAGACTCAGGCCAATAACATTAATGTATAATCTTCACTGTGAATAAAATTCTTAACTTAGTAACATGTGTTGATTCAACATTACGCTGCGGGATAGTTCCCTAAAAGTGTAAGCTAATTAATTAAGTATAAATAGAGCGTGTTGGTTTCGGTATCGTGGGTGTAGTATTCCTGAAAAGGTGTCTGAGTATTGGTAACGTTAAGTGTTGCCTAGATGACCAAGGCTTCATTCACTATGAGGATGGGTGGAGTGGGCGGAGTGGTGTCCTCTGCAGGTCATTCATGGACCTATATAAGTGTAGCGAGTGTGCTTTACCTCAATCATTGGAGTTTGGGGAGTGTGAGTTTTGTAAGAGTGTTTGTGGTGTGCCTATTGATAGGTCTATTTCCGCGTGCTTCTATTACCCAAGTGAGTCAATGAAGGAGCCTTATAACCAGATAACTCAATATGTCCTTGAGTTGAAGAGAGATAAGAGGGTTGCTGACCTAGTGGCGTGTGCAATGGCTCTATACCTCATTTATGATGTTGATATCCATAGGATAAGGCTCATTGTACCGGTCCCTAAGCATGAGGAGGAGGTTAGGAGTAGGGGCTTTAATCAGGCTGTTGAATTGGCTCAACGGTTAGCTGGGGTGTTGAAGAGGGAGTTTAATCATGAGGTGCCTGTCGCCGAGGACTTAGTAATTAAGATTGACTCACGTAAGAGGATGGATATTAGGAGGGAGTGCGAGAAGAGGTACCCCAATAATCCTGAGCAGGCGTTGGAGTGTGAGTGCAGGGAGACTGAGGGCCTCTATACTATTAATGAGGATGCATTGGGTGTGTTGAATAAGTTAAGTGATGGTGATGTTGTGTTGATTGTTGATGATGTGAAGACTAGGGGTGTAACGGCGAGTACAATTGTTAAACTGCTGAGGAGTGTAGCGCCTAACCGCGGTATTAGATACTACTTATTAACTGCTGTGAGGGATTATTATCAGAGGGCTATGGGTGGTATGTTACCCACATGGTTATGGGAGGATTATGAGAAGGCTAAGTTGAAGACTGATTACAGTGTCGAGGAATTAGCCTTAATCCACTATGCGTGGGTTAATTGGGATAAGGTTAAGGGGAGTTACCTTAGTGGCATTAACACGACAATGGATATCGCTAAAAGGGTTATTAATGGCTATAAGTTAGTGAATGTACTCAGTAGGGTTAGTATTAATAACCAGGAGGTTGTTGAGGAAGTTCATCGATTGTTGAATTACGGCATCAGGGTAATACCAATGGACTCGCCTGAATACCCAACCTACCTGAGGGTATATGGGAGTAGGGAGAATAATGTATACCCACCACTATTACTCTACCACATTGGCCAGCCACTTGACTGGAGCGTGTTAAGGCCGGTTGCTGTTGTTGGTACGAGGGAGTTGAGTGACAGTGGTGTGGAGTTGACTAGGGAGATTGTTAGGGAGTTGGTTAAGAGTGGGTATACTATTATAACTGGGCTCGCTAAGGGTGTGGACTTAACCGCTGCTAAGGAGGCTCTTAATAATGGTGGGAGGGTTATTGGTGTCGTACCTTACATGGTTAATGCCAGGAGTGACTACACATTATACCTACTGAGTGAGAGGGGTAGTATTGCAGATAAGCTCCTTAGGAATGGTGCCGTTGTCTCGGAAAACCTCTATAAAGGTCGTGTTGAAGTGCAACTGGCATCTAGGAATAGGATTACTGCAGGCATGTCAATTGCCGTTGTGATACCGGAGACTAGGTATAAGGAGAAGGGATGGGGTACTGCCTACCAGGTTAAATTTGGGTTAAGGGCTAATAGGAGGGTCATAATATTCAAGCCTAGGGTGGATGACAGGAAGGTTCAAGAGGGCTTTGAATACTTCAGAAAGGAGGGGGCTAATGTCGTGGATTCCGTGGGTGACTTACTTAGCGTGTTGAAACTGGCTGAAGAGGAGCTGAAGAGAAGGTTAGAGATGCTTAAGGGTAGTGATAAGATAACAGACTTCATGTCCTAACCATCAGTATCCTCGATGTTTAGGTCTCTAACAGCAAACCCTTAGTGCATGCTTTGGGTACCTACCTTATGGTGGCGTTGCGGCAATGCTTTTAATTGATTATTTATGCGCTTTTCAATGGCCCAGGAACGACGTGATGAGTTAGTGGAGAGGTGTAGGTGGGGGATCCCGCGTGAGTGTGTGGGGGTTCGGTGTTGGTGTGCTGATGGTGTTTGGAGGCTTTATGAGAGGTTGACTGAGGATTGGAGACACTATGATGCCATGCTTTGGCAGTTACCGTTCGGTACAATAACTGCCATAGGCGTAATCCTGACGCTTGCGCTTCACTACATACCGAGTAGTGAGCATGTGGTTAGGGCAATCCTGTTCACCGCACTCGCCTGGTTCACACTCACAATGATGCACCTATCATACAAGGTGAGGCACTTCCAAATAGAGAGATCAGCATGCATAGAGGCAATAGAACACGAATGCCTAATGGGGTTCACAGTACCCTACAACACAGGAGGCGCAAGGGACATACTCAAAACAGAAATAGAGCGAAACCCACTAGGACCGTTAGAGCGTGGGTTTTACGAAGTAAGGTCCTATCACCTCGCATACATCATGTACATAGGCGTAATATACATGCTCCTCACATTCACATTCATTGAATTACTTCATGTAAGTCTTATACATCAAATACTCTTTCATTATCTTTACGGACAACAACTTTTTAAACACGTGCATAGTTATAATGGAGTTGCGGCAATTTACGCTTGTTGCGCAACAACAGTTTTAATACTTATTATAATTGGTATTGGCCGGCTACAACGCTGGTTACAACAACGAAGGAGAAGGTGAAAAAGAGGAGAGGGGATAAAGAAGAGAAATTAATCACAACAAACCCTAGGCGCATGCTTCAGGTGTCGTTGTCTTAGTTTTCCATGGGTTGGGTGCTTGCCGGTGGCTGTGGTTGGGTTTGTTTGAGCCGTAATGCTTAAAGGCTGGTTGTTGTGGGTTTTCTTGGGTGGTGTTATGGTTGCATTAAAGTACGTGGTCATCGGCATCGTGGTCGTTGTAGCTGCTGCCGCCGCCCTAGTCCTCCTACCACCAACACACAGGGCACAGATGCAGTACGTTGGTTCACCAAATGGTTTTGAAGCATTTGTACCAAGCGATCAAACTGTGAATTACAATGGGCACACTGACCCCGTAGGCACTTTAATACTACCCAACGGAACAACATTAACTAATGCAGTATGGAATGGGAAATACGCAGGCACAATAATTCAAAACCATAACCAAATAGTTCAATTAAATAATCAATTTGTTGGACAAACCGATCCAGTAAATAATCAACCATATGTGCCTTTACAGGACTTCTATGTAATTAAAGGCCAAATACCAATTCAACAGGTAACAATAAATGGACAAACATATTATGTAATAGAGGCAAATAAAATAAACCCAGCAAACATTGCGGGATTCTACACATATCAAGGATGGGTAACTAATTTTATAGCAGCAATGAACACACCAGGAACATATGCAGCAGGACTACCAGGAAACTCACCAGTATTTACTTGGACAAACACAACAGGAACAGTAGCATACCAAACAATGGTATATCAACATTATATTCCGGCATTCGATGGAGGGTATGTATTAGTATTACCTAACGGAACTATAATTTCATATGGATCTGGTACCCCTTCTGGTTCAGCCATTCCTTTTGATTTTCCACAACAGGGATATAATCCTTCCAGCTAATTTTTTAACAATTTTTATGATACACTCGCAACATAAGGAACTCCATATGTTACTATAACCCAATCTAAATACATATATCCAGATCCCCCTCCTGAGCCTGCTGAAATGAACAGATAAGGATTTCCATTATAATAATTTGCATTATCTTGTAAGGAACTTATATACAAAGATTGTGAAAGACTATTATATTCTTCCTTATATCCAAAAGTTCCAGGTACAAAATTACTATTTGTATTATCAGAAATAAATGGTAAATACCCATATAAAGCTTTTTGATAATTTCCACTAAACCTCTATGTTTCTTGATTAAACGCTGTATTATATGTGTTTATGTGTGATTGTGTGGGTAGTGGTTTTCCTGTTATTGTGTTTGTGGATGTTGGTGGGTTTGGTGGTGTTGCGTATGCACTGTACTCATTTCAATTGTATTGTTTTGAGGTAGGTGGGTGGTTGAAAATGTCCCCATTCATCAAGAGGAACATATTCATGTCATTGTTCTCAGGCTGGAACCAGTTACACAACCAAAACACATCAAATTGAGAATAATCATTCCTATTCCTTTGTTGGTCTGGTGATGTGAAGGGGGAAGTAATTTTATTCTCGACCACCAAAATTCAGCAACAAACCCTAGGCGCATAACGAAGGTACCATTGCCTCAATTCCTCATGCCTGGGACTCCAGTAGTGTTCAACAAGTATCCTGAATTCGCTTGGCGGTGCCCTACCTTGCAGGGTATTAACAATGCTCTCTGGTACTCCTTGTGAAATCATCCATGTTGCAAAGAATTTACGCAGTTCATACAGTTCAAGACTCCTGCCAAGCACCTGCCTGGCCGTCTCCTTAATCTCCCTCCTGAGCCTGGATTGGTCGAATGGTATTAGCCTCCTAGCCCAACCCTCAGCATTAACATTAACACCAAGGTAATCAGCCTTCACAAGATCAAACCTAACCCTGATTAACGCCTCCCTGGCCGGTAGGTAAGCTGATTTAACCCAATCCACGACCTCGGGGCGTAGGAAGGCTACGAAGGAGCGCTTAGTCTCAGTAACCTTACCAATGCGTATCATGCCGTGTTCAAGGTCTAGGTCATCAATGCTGGCTAGGAATGGTTCACTTGGCCTAAGACCACACTCGGCTAGGAGCGTGAAGTAGAACCTGGCCTCAACACTCGGTAGTTGGTGCCAAATAGCTTGTAGTTGCTCGAGTGTAGGTAGCTTAACGTGGGTAGTAGCCTTATACTTATACACGGTGAAGGAATCATAGAGTAGCCTGAATAGGGCTGGGTCCCTTGGCTTGAGGACAGTCTTGAGAAGGCTCTTTAAGGCCACAGTAATGTGCCTTGCAACGTAGTGCCCACCCTCCTCAGCTAAGCCAGCAAGGTACTCCCTAATCCCCTCAGGGGTGAGGGTCCAATTCAAATCACTAAGCGCCTGCCTAATGTAGTGAACCTCAGTCTTAATCGTCCTATCACTCAACCCCCTAAGCCTCTTAGCCCTCACAAACTCCTCAACATCACGCTCAGCCACCATCCATGAAGCCCTGTACTCACGGAACTCATCACCAAAGGCTTGCCTGAGTAGTTCGAAAAGCAGGTTCCTGTAGCCCTTATCCACAAGAGCCCTCTTCACAACACGCACGGCATCATCGGGAGTAGCCTCAACAAGCGGTGGTGCAGAGCCTACTAGCCTAGCATACTCATCAACATCAATGAACTTGAGCAATGCTCTAAACAATTCATCACTAATCGGAACCATGCCGTGCCTAACCCTATACAAGTACGTTTTATCATAGCCCAGTTCACTAGGTTTAACACCCTTAACCCCAGTAACGTAGTCAAGTATCTTCCGCCTAACATCCTGTGGAACCGCCTCAATCCTAACCAGGTCGGGGTCCATGCAAACCACCCCATTGCCTGTTAGGCATATTGTTCAACAATTTTATTCAACAGTTTTGCTTTTTAAGGAATACCACATTGGCCATGTATCGTGAATACTGGTGTGTCCTCGTAAATCTTAGGCTGAT
>JAPWUH010000070.1 GCA_028275645.1 Caldivirga sp. | reverse complement strand
GGGTGAACCCTCTTGGTCTAATGACAATGCAGAGGCGGCTTAGTTTAAATCTGCGTACGCACTTGGGTATGGAGGGTTAGGAGTGGTTTGGGGTTTAGCGCGTGCGCGGCTGGGGCAGAGTGAGGGGAACTGGCAAACCACTCCTAACCCTCCTAACCCGCCCTCCCCGCCTAGGAATTGAATGATAAATACTCTATATAGGCGATTTGGCTTGCCTAGGGTGCTGCTGCAGACTTCGGCTAGTATAATTCTATTTAATTTAACAGGGCGTGGTGTTGGGTTACTTAACCAATGTTACAACATCCCCATTGAGCCTTACCAATCCCGCCTCTGCGAGCTCCTCGACAACACAGCGCACTAGCCTGGGGATACTTGCCTCACTGTACATCCAGTAGAGGTATTTGACTATCCACATGTAATCATTCCTCAAGTCCACTGCCATTGTTGCAATCTTAGCGCTACCCTTGGCTTGAAGGTACTCTAGAGTCTTGCGCACTGCCCACTCGAAGCCTATGTACGTTGGTCCGCACTTGGATTCAAGCCTCTCAACAATACTACCAACATCAATCTTGCTTGCGTTAACTCCACTGCCAGTGGTGCTCACTTGAATCACTGGGCACCTGAAGCCTAGGCCAGCCTTCCTCAGGTTCACGACCCCAGGTACCTTGCATGATGTGTCGCATGGTGTGAATTCAATTATCGGCTCCCCCCTGACCTTAACCGTGGCCAATGCCTTCAACACCCTCTCGACTGTAGCCCTGAACCTGGCGAAGCCTGTGTCATTGATGTTGAGCTCCCCGATGCCGTACCTAGCCACGACCTCTCGTAGGCACTCGGCGCCGTTAAGCCTCAGCCCACCCCTAGCCACCTGTATTAGGTCAATTACCAGCCTCAATTCACCCACACTGTTAACTATGCGGCGCTGTGACAGTCCCTGGAGTTGCGCGCCCTGGGTCTCGAGGTAGGTCATTATTGCGTTGATTAGGCATGCCGCCTCCCTGTCACTTAGCATTGCATCCCCAATGCGCTTGATAATGAACCCGCATTGCGCATTAGTACTAACCCTAAGCATCTGTGACCACCCCCTTCTCCTTCAGCACATCAATGACAATCTTAATGAATTCGTAGACATCATCCTCAAGTTCCGCCTCACTGTACCCTGCCTCCTTCAGCCTATCAGCAATCGTCCCCCCATAGAGTTCGGTGAGCTTGTCAACATTAACTTCGCCTTCACCTGCAATGTAGTTAATCATACCCTCGACAATGTCTTTGTAATCTGCATTAGGCCACCTTGCCTTCAGCCTATTATTAGCCTCCTCTGCGGGTAACCTCAAAAGCTCATCCACGTTCACTGGCTCCTGGGCCTTAGGCTCAGGTGGCTTGCCTAAGCCTGCCTCAGTGGCCTCTTGGCCCTGGCCTCCACCTTGGCTTGATTCAGGGTTAGCCCCATTCCCATCCCCGCTAGTATTACTATTATTACTACTGCTTGCGCTTAGGGCTACCCTAAACCACGGTGGCAGTGCGCCTGAGCCACCGCCAACCCTACCTATCGCATCCTCCCACACTGCCTTGTCAATCCTGAAGCCCTTGATGTAGTGGACGCCCTTAACAGTAACCATGGGCATCCCCAGTTCCCGCACCCTCCTTGTGAAGACCGCAGGGGCAACTGGGTCTAGGTTCAGCCTATCTGTGTATGTCCTGTAGAGGTCGTACAGCGGCACAACCTCCCCCTCTTCACTCTTCTGCGCATGGGTTGTGGGAATCCTACCCTCAGGGTCTTCAACCAGGACATGGTTCCTCAGTAGCCATACGAGGAACTTAAAGACCTCATCAAAGTGAAGGAGCCAAATCGTGCGGTTCCTAACGGCGAGCTCCAGGTCACTCTCAGGGTCGGTCGTGAACCTGAATCCCCTCTCCTTGACACGCCTAAATGCTGCAATGGACAGGGCCAGGATTGACGATGCCTCATCCATCAGTGTGAGTTCAAAGTCCTCAATGGGCCTGCTAAACCTACCCTCGAATTGAATTATCAGGAACCTCTTCCAAAATGCCAGGTCAGCCTCATTCTCACTACTGATGCGTGGTGGCTTATTGGCCGAGTAGATGAACTTCGCATAGGGCCTGTAATTGAACTGATCATGGTGTTTCCTCTCGATCAGTATGGTATCCCTGCCCGTCATTACCTTGATTAGGCCCGTGTCCTTGATGGCTTTCATCGGTAGGTCGGAGTAAACGTTAGCCAGCTTGAGGAATAGTGGCCATTTGGCAAACCGCTTGTCATCGTCCGCCAAGTCTTGGAGCGGTACAGTACTATAGTTCTCACGCCCAAGCAACCTTATAATGAGCATTATGAAGGTTGACTTACCCGTGTCCCCCAAATTGGCACGCTCCTCCTCATCCAGCAGTAGTATAACCCTCTTAATCGGCCTTGGGTAGAGTACTGCACCAATTACCTCGAAAAGCACCCTCCAGTTGTCACCTACCCATTCCTTAAACGCCGCAAGTGTCTTTGGCGCATACCTCATGGCCAATTCCTCAGTTAGCTCAGGTGCCTTGGTTGCCTCTTCAAGTGCCTGTAGGTTGAGTTCATGGGGTATGGCGTTCATTATAAGCATATCTGGCTTAACTTCACTCAGGGGTATCGCCCTCCCCTCAACCCAATCATACACAACATTCCTAAAGGCAATGTACCTGAATTCGGCGTCAGTAATGTCAACGGTCGTCTCGTCCTTTAACAACTCTAGGGTATCTTTCTTAAGACTGGTGTACTCATAATATTTGTATAGCCCCGATAACTCGTAAATCAGTTCGATAGTGGCCTCTATATCTGGTAAGCAGGGCCTGAAGTATGTTCCATCCCAACAGCGGAAGCCACCCACTTCAACATTACTATAAGTTATATACCTCACATTCCTCAGTATCCGTTGAACCCCATCCGCAATCATTAACGCAGCCAACCCCCTAGTCATCCTCATCCTCTTCATCTTCATCCTCGCCTTGATCTTATTCACAACATTGAGGATCGCATTACCGTGGGTAAGCCGCAACCTCTCAGCCCTCACAATCCCACGAACCTCCTTTATCCTCTTCTCAGCCTCCTCCCTCGGAACCCTAGCATTGGCTAGCAGTTCCTTTACCGTATTGGCGCCAGTAATCTTGAGTACACCCTCCTGCTTAAGCTTCTCCTCAAGCGCCCTGTAGTAATCATCCCCTAGCTTGGGTAGCTCAACACCAGTTGCCGCCTTAATCCCCTCAATATCAACGGGTAGGCCAAGCTTAATGTAAGTGTAAACAATTGTTGAGAGCCTTTCCTTTAGCGGCTCCTCGTCACCAGTCTTTTCGTGGAGTTCCTTAATGAGTAATGCCACACTAACTGAGTCAACACCTAACATTCCGAACCACCCAGCGATTGCAAGTGCGTATTTCTGGCGTTGGCCTTGTTTATAGCCATCAATTAGGGCGCCTGCAATCTTGACTATTGTGGCATTATCAAGCCTGATTAAGCGCTTCTCGCCAGCTGGCTTAAGCTGGGCCTGCGTAGTGGTTGTATTGGCCTCGCCACTTGGCTTTGGCCTTAATGCCTCAATCAGCCTATTAACCTCATCACAGGTTAGCTTCACCCCAGGCCCAACCTCGGTGATGTCAATCCTAACCCACTTACCGTCAATGAACCTAACGGGCTCGTAAAATGCTCCAGATGGGTGCTTGCCATAGATAACTTCGTAGTTATTAACTAGTATTTCAATGTCACCACCCCTGACAGTTGATGGTGACAGGCAATCGGCAGGCGGCCTGACGACAATATACATTCCACGCTTCAATGCGCTTAATGGAGCCTCCTCACCCGTCTCCACATTCCTACACTTACAATCCTCACCTGGTGCAGTGCACTCACACTTAACCTTACCCTTCGGCCTAGGCCCCGTGAAGCCGCAGAGTGAACCTGGCCCACATAGTTTAAGGCGCCAGTCGCTCCCAAAGACATTTTCAAGTATCTTGAAACCGTTATCGGGGTTATCAACGTCGATGGTCATGACGCCCTCATTCTCATTGATTTTGCCGCCAACTATAGCAATGCCACTTGCCTTCCTCGATGCTTTGAACACCTTCTCTTCAGGTATTGGCGCATTCCAACCCTTGACTAGAGGCTTCTTATCAGCATCAACTGGCACGACACGGAACCCCAATCCCATTAGTAGCCTAGCCACATCCTTGAGGTTAAGTTTGATTATGGCATTACCCATGCCCGTCACCTTCAATTTGCCTTAACATAACCTCGACCACCTCACCCCTGTGGAACAGTCCCCTGTACCTCAGCGGGATGGCGATACCAATGCTAGTCCTACTACGTGCCTTAACCTTAGCCGCAAAGTCAATAACATCACCATTAATGCCCACAGTCACAAGTACACGACGTCCCACCAGCTTGCGTGCCAGTATGTTACACCCACCATTGAGTCCAATTGAGGCATATAGGTACCCACCACCATGAACCCTAGCCCACAGTACAATACGCCCTGATTCATCCCTACATTTGGTGACCGTAAAGCTTAAAAATGCCTGTGTAGTAGACGTCATAGGCCATCACCTCTGTTTAGGCCCACAAGGATGCCCTTGAATGGCAACGTGTGCAAAACCCCATCAAGCATCACCCCTCCTCTCTTCCTCAATGACTAATGTGGCATCTAGCTCGCTCGCCTTGCTTCTAATTGCCTCCCAGGTTGGCGCCATGCGGTTAGGCAAGAAGAATGCAATATATGATATATTATGTTGCCTTAGTAACGTCACCCTAACCCTTGCTGATACGTTATTGAATTCAAGGGTTGCATCACGCCCAAGGTACCTACTGAGTTCTCTAATTGCCCTCTGTTCATTTACAATAGCTAGGTAGTTCCTCCCACTCCTCCATAGCCTTATCGTTATGGGGATTCGAGTCTGGACTACTACACTCTGCATAGAAACACCTATTCACATTGCCTTATAAAGGCAACTATGCCATATAAATGCGAAACTACGCATTAAATCATTGATTATGTGAAAATTCGCATTATCATGCCATTAATGCGAAGTTAATGGTATATTCACATTGGGGTTTTATGATTATAATGCGTAATGTTTATAAGTAAGTACGTTGCTCCTAGTGCTATGGCTGTAGTGTTCCGGTTCAATAGGTATCTTTATCCGGCTGTGGAGTGTGTGGTTGACTGTTACCACAAGTTGGGTGGGAGGCCCGTGCCCGTTAGTGAAGTGATTGATTGTATGAAGGAGAAGGGCTACAGGGGGGTTAGGAACATTTACTCTGGACTTGAGGCAGCTGTTCAAGATGGGTACGTTGTCGTTGAGTATTCGAGGAATGGTAGGGGGAAGAGGAGGCTCTACGTGCCTACACTACTCGGCGCAGTGGATGCAGGTATTTACAAGGCGATTGCCGAGGCCTTGTATGGTGAAGGGGTCCCTAGTCCTGAGACTGTTAAGACGATCATATGCTCAATGAGAGGTATCATTTTTTGGGTAGCCGTGAGGGGGCTCGTTATAAACACGATACTGGCTACAATACTCAAGAGGTTAATGCCACTTTGCAGTAATCCTAATAAATGCATGGAACTCTCCGACGAGATTGGCTCCCGAACGCTTAAGGCTATTGAGTACTCGGTGTTGTTTAAGGCAATTGCTGGGATTGATGTAAGAGGTTTACACTTTGCTGGGATTAAGATGGGAGGCTTGCCTTTAAGCTGGCTTAGTTACCTCATGTTTGCGGCGGAGGGTAATGCTTATCAAATAGTGTTAGGTCACTTGGTACTCGGTGACGTCAAGGCGTTTTGGGGTTCCTTATCGTGGGAGAATAATATTGAGAGGTATCTTCAAGCGTTAATTGGGGAAGGTTATGAAAATCATCCACTAACCAAGGAGCTTAAGAAAAACTATCTTGATACCTTTATACGTGCCGAACACATCATCATTAGCTTAGCTAGGTTTGCCCGTAACCAATGGTGCAGTTAGTGCGTGCATTAATCAAAGGTATTTACTGCTATAGCATTATTGGTTACGGTAGCTCATTGAGCCCAAGTGCCATTGCGTTACTTAATTGTGGTCTCCTAAGCCGTAGGTCGTGGGTTCAAATCCCACCGGGCCCGCCAGGGTTTGCTTGGGTCAAAATGCAGTTTCCATAGGTCGATTATGAGGAGCACGTCCTAAGGCGCACAACGGTCACCCTCAGGT
>JAPWUH010000080.1 GCA_028275645.1 Caldivirga sp. | reverse complement strand
TCTTGAAACTGTGGTTCCTTAACCAATCCCTAATCGATTGATAGGTGCCTATCTCCCTCTTCCACCAGTAGTACTCGGCTTTAATTGTTGAGCCTTTTATGAGTATTGCCGTATCGGTGTGGTTGAAGACAACTGCAAACAAGTTATTCAACCCAACGTCAATGAAAGCCTTGTTACTGCCTTTAGGATTCTCAATTTGTATTTTCTCGTAAACACCCCTCACGTAACCTTTTGGATTGGTTTTCGCCGGTTTAGCACCGACCTCTATGGGTACGTATGCGAACCACCTATTGCCTTCGAGCTTGATTACAAGCGTGCCTTGCTTGCCAGCCCACTTGATTCTACCAGCGTACTTTACCCTTAAACCCCAATCCTTTAGGATTACGTATCCTTCCCCACCATTCACTTGTTCAATGTAGTATCTGTCGTTCCTCACTAAAATGATCAACCTCCTCTTTCCCAGTAGCCTATCCTTCCAAAAACCAGGAGGCGAAGGCTTACCGTAAAACCTCGGTAGCTTACCCTGCCTATGCAGCTTAAGCAATTTGAAGAAGGAATTCCACGCTTGGTTGTTTAAGTTAACCACTTGACCGGCATTAACACCAAGCACCGCATTGTACATGTGGTAGAATTCATGCCCAGTTCCTTTGAAATCCACCTTACCACTTGACCTAAATTGCACTAGCCTAGCGTAGTTCAGTTCATTCCATAATTTAGCAGTGGCATCACCAAGTTTCCGCAGCCTTCTCTCTTGAGAGCCATTAGGCAGAAGCCTAAGCCTAACCGTGCGCATATTTTCATCTCTCAATTTCCTACTCCCCTTTAGTTTAGGAGTGGAGGAGGAGGGAGTGCCTGGGTTGGTGGTAAGGGTGGGGTATCGACCCACCGGCTCATCCAAGTAGCCTAACCCCCCTCTCGGAGGCACCAACCCAGGCACTGAGAAAACACAAAACAAAAGGGGAATTAAAACATAACCAGAAGCAAAAATACCAACCAAAAGACCAAAACTTTAAGTTAACTAAAACAACCTCACCACAAACCACACCATAAAGGGCGAGACTTGCCATGTGGTGTCATATCTTAAACCTTTCATGCATCTCCCTACGGCTTTCCTCGATCTTTTTAATATCCTCATCGGTAAGTATTTCCCTAAGCCTAGACACACCTCTCTTCACCTTCTCCCTGCGGTAACCCTCAGGTAGGAGGGGTGGAAACTCACCGTCTCTCCGGAGGCGGCGGTTCATTGCCCCTTGCGGAGCTCCCTGCCGTCTCCTTCTCGGCGGTCGCCCCGAGCCCCCTCACCGCAGCGGCTCCCCAACGGTCGCCCGCGGCTCCCAGCCACTACGGATCTCGGAAACCCAGGGTAACCAATTAAGAGTATTGAGGTCGGGTTTGTAAATCTAACAGGAGATTAACCATCAATGAAAAGTAAGCACCACAAACAATCATGAAAACCGAAACAGCCCAATTCATGACGTTCCCGCTTAACTGCTCACCTGGATAACTTAACCGCTAAGGAAACTACCTCGGGATATTCACAATGGATCTCAATGATGCTTTCGCCTGTTCCTCCCTGCTCGGCTTTAGCCGGCATGGGGATTTGTATGCTGAGTGTTACTGTACCTCCATTCTCAGTAACATAACTTAGTGATGACGCTTCTAATCCGGGGATGAGTGATCCTGAACCCCTAGAGGTGGTTAATGCAATGCCCACCGGTATCACCCTCATTTCCTCGGTCTCCAGGATACCTTATATGGGTTCATTCATCGGTGATCTATAAAGCGTGTTTCTGGCGGCCATTACGGCTTCAGCCACAACCCTAACCTAGAACTCACCCCTCGAACCTTGAATGACATTCAAGGTCTCGGCAGGCTTCTGATCATCAATACTGAGCAATTCCCAGCCATCCCTAGGGAGCTCAGGCCCCGATGGGAAGAATGGCTTATCCTTAACAAGTTCCCTGAGACTACCTGGGATGCGTTGAAGCTTATACCGCCAAATGGTGAGAAGCCCATCTCCTTAATGTCAACGATGAGTATCCTAAGCCGTAGAACTGCACCATTAGACAACTTAATACTACCAACACTAAAGGGTTACCCAGACATGGACATGAACCAATGCTTATAAGCCTACCGTAACGATGAAGAACCTAGTCTCGAGGAGTGAAGCCTACTGCTGGCCCTTTCCCGCTACCCTGCCGGGTGCGTTTTAGCTAAGCGTCCTCTCAATGAATTTCATGAACCCCTCCTTACATTTGGCATTTCCGGTAAGGTCTTGAGATAAAGGGTTAATTCCTCTTTATCAGCTTCTCTACATCCTCTATTAGTTTCTCGACTTTTCTAAGCTCTTCCTCGACCTCTTCATGCGTTAGAATGCCGCTGTAGAAGCCATCACTGTGTAGCGTGCTTCTCCTAGCCTCAACTCTATCGTATATCCCCAACTCTGCAACCTTACGAACCTTCTTCGACAAATCCCTAAGCTTTCTCCTCCTATCAACGTGGGTCTTAGACTCCTCAAAACCATAACTAAGGAGTAAGGCGTCAACAGCCTTAACTGTTGCTAACCAGCCCTTCTCACATGCATCCCTAACCCTCAGCGCATCCCCACTCTTAACACCATCCCTAAGCTCTTCAAAAGCCCTAGACAGTATCCTTCTAGCCTCCTCAAGGGTGCTGAAGGCGTCCAAGGCTCCTGACACCAAATCTAAATCCAATACCTAGTTAATAAGCTTTAGACAATCAACATGAAAAGCATGTGCGATTCTAAGCCACGTAAACGGCAGGATCCACCCCCACAACCCTTCACCTACCGCGCACAACAAACCTAAAAGACGCCCAGCCCATAATTCACTCGCCATAAAGACCAATGCCTCTTCTAAGACTCCACACCTACACATAACGCCAAACCACCGCTGTATTGCTCATGAATTAAGCATATTCCCACTTATGACCCCCTTCCCGCCTTAATGGGTGGGGTTTCATTGTGGGGGTCTCGACAGTTACCTCGCCTATTGCGGGGTTATTGAACAACCCAGTAAAGCTGGGGTAGTAAACCCGACGCATAAGACCCCACGCAGTGGGACAACACCACCCCTAGAAGGGGCGGGGCTTGGCCATGTTTATCAGTGCTTAGCCTGTGCTCGTTAGGCGCACGTGGTTTGGATCGTAAACCTACTGAAATCCCTCGTCGCTACCTAATCCCCCTATTTCACGGTCCTGAGAGTCTCCTGTAGCTTTCTTAAGGCCTCATCCAGCTCCTCCGTCCATTTGACTTTGTTTTTTAACGTCTCTACGCGTCTTGCCACTTCGGCAGCTAGCTCAAGCACATCGGCAGCAGCCTCCTCACGCCTAGTATACTTAGATAAAGCTAAATCTGGGTCTGGGCCGTGGTATTGATAGTCGTGGAGGTTGAGCGCCTTGTCCGTCCACGGGGATATGTCATCATAACCAATCTCCTCCAATAGATGTGCCAGCGTCTTCATCCTGGAGGTCGGTACCCTAGGCACAGCCGTTGTCTCCAGCCACCTCCTCTCCTCCTCTGTCTTGGCCAAGGTCTTTAGCTTATCTATCTCCAGCCTCAGCGAGGCGGCCATAAGCGCCTTCCAAGCCTGGAACGCCTTACCTGCGGCGTTTCTGGTAAGGCCTCTCTCTAAAAATTCTAAAGCTAACCTAGCCTCCACCAAAGCCTCAAGGAGCCTAGCCACTACGTAACCCTCCTCCGTAGGCTTGGGTAACGGCTTCTCGACAGTCCTAAAAGCCGCGTCCATACACATAATCCTCCCCTTACCGAGTCCTGGGAGAGCATAATAAAACTAACCACATTAAATCCCGCAATCACCACTATTAATCGCCGCGACATTCTTCCATGCCTCCTCGGCTTGCAACCTCCCTGAATGTCAGCACTTAAAATGCCTAGATTAATGAAAACATGGATTACCTAGTCCACGCTCGGAGAGGAATACGGTGAGGATATGGGTGCCCAGCCACGTGGGCACTGATCCGTTACCCGAGAATGGGGCAAGGCCCAATAGAAGATGAAGGATGATTTGAGTCACCGGCATGAGGGGGAACTGGGCATAGATAGAGCAGGTACCCGCCTTCGGGCGATACCTCCTCCAACTCGCCTGTCCTAGGATTCACCTTGAAGCCCAACGTTTCAAGGGCATAAACCCCCAGCAAGGGCGTCGGCACATTCAGCTCGGCTACAAAGGCAGGGCCCCTCCTCCCCTTAACCTCCACCTCCGCGAGGAATAGCTTGGCCCTAACTCTCCTCCCATCCGCCAACACGAGGTCGACCGCGTAAGGCGTCTCTACGAGCCCCAGCTCCTCAATGGTTTTTTGATCCAAGACGATGTAGGTAGACCCTGTATCGACAAGCATCCTCACGTCCCTCGACACCCTCACACCCCGAACCGTAACACTCACATACACGAAACCCATGCCGGTAAATTATCTGTTATAAATTATAAATGCTTCTTAAGGTATGGGATCTCGATAGGATTCCTGGAGGTTATGGCGATGGTGTGGAGCATAGGGAGACTTAAGGAGGTGAGGGATGTGAGCTCCGTGAATAACATATGCAGCCCCGCCAGCAAGCTTTTTAAATAAATGGGCATCGAGAGCGTAGGCGTTAAGAACGGCAAACAGCCAGGTCGTGAAGAGAGATGTAGGGTCATGGGGAATGAAGATATGGACGTAGTGCGCATACAATACCGTGCCTAGTGACGAAGGAATATTTCCGCCCAGGGCGGCTACACTCAAGAAACTAAGTCTTGAAGTGGATCCCGTTAAAGGGAAAACGTGAACCAGCAGAACTCCTGCTTATGTAATCCCGCGGGGCTGGTTGTTGAAGAGCCTTACTGACGAGTAGTGCCTTTGGTTAACCCCCATTTCCCCTATTAATTGTGTTAACCCACCGTAGTACAAACCACAATCAGTATTGTAACAAGTGGAAGGAACCATAGCGCACCCACCTACTGGGCCTAAGAACCACTGGTGATGCAATTCACCAGCAACACCCAAACCCTTATTAATAAGCGTTTAATGCCTCCACCGTGTCCAGTACTGATGTCTTCGCCTCCGCCATTGGCGCCGCCTTGGAGACCGTATTGAGGAAAGTAAGCGAGGGTAAGAAGTTGTCTACGGAGGATTTGGTGGTTTTAATGCTTGGTTTGTTTCGGGAGTTAAGGGGTGAGGTGGTTGACGTGAGAAAGGAAATAGCCGAGGTTAGAAATGAAATAACCAATATGCTGAACAACATTAACAGGAGAATTGACGAAACAAACAAAAGAATCGACACACTATATGACCTACTAGGAAAAATATACGAAACACTAATCAAACAAGAAACAACCACCCACAGCAAATGAATACTACACATTTCTTAGGCACCATTTTACCGATAGATAACTGTAATTACGCAACCTCAGACCAGCAACCTCATTACCGGCTCATGGTATTATTTTAAAATACTGAGGGATAGGATGATGTGGCTGAATTAGCCTATTGCCCTCCTTGCCTTAGCCATCTCCACTAGGTATCCCTTGGCCTCGTTTATGTAGCCGTTGCTTAGGCTCTCTAGG
>JAPWUH010000067.1 GCA_028275645.1 Caldivirga sp. | reverse complement strand
TTAGAGGTTCAATAACCTCACCACTGGCCACTAGGTAACCCAGCCTCCACCCAGTCATTGAGAAGGTTTTGCTGAAGCCATTGGTGTATATGATGTACCTCCTCCAGTCTGGTTCAAGCTCTAGGACACCCTTGAATACGCCTTCCTCGTAGAGGAAGTTGTCGTAAATCTCGTCAACAATGACCAGCAGCCTATGGTCCCTGGCCACTTCAAGTAGCCTAGAAACCTCATTAGGCCTGAACACTGTGCCTGTTGGGTTATGTGGATTATTCAGCACTATTGCCCTTGTCTTATCTGAAACAGCGTCCTCAATGGCCTTAAGGTTAAGCCTGAAACCATCCTCAGGGTTGAAGGTTAAGGGCACGTAGACAGGCTTACCACCGAAGAACTTTGTTAACTCAGGGTATGCCGGGTACGTTGGGTCTGGTATTATGACCTCATCACCTGGCCTAATGTAGGAGGCCATAGCTAAGAATATGGCTGTCTTAGTACCCGTGGTCACTACGACTTCATTGGGCTTCACACCTGCGTGATACCTCTGGTTCAAGTAATCCGCAATGGCCTCCCTAAGCTCCCTAATCCCCTCAGTCTCAGTGTAGCCGGTTAAACCCCTATCCAGGGCCACCTTAGCCGCCTCAACAATGTTGCTGAAGGTGGGTAAGTCAGGCTGCCCAATACCAAAGGAAATAACCTTAATACCCTTCCTCTCAGAAACCTCACGGGCCTTAGCCAGGTACGTGAAAGCATCCTCACCCCTCAACCCCCTAACCGACTCCTTCAGGTAATCGTTAACCAGGTCCATACTCAATACCGTAATGCACTATGGTTATGTATAAATAAATATTTCCCCAAAGGCTATTTACCCATAATGACCTAAATCTTAAAATTTAGGCAACCAATGCCAATTCATGGACTACGGTAAACTTGAGGAGTTCATCCTGAACAGGATGAGGGAATCCAGGTTACCGGGTTTAAGCATAGGGCTGATTAAGAACGGTGAGCTTGTTTACTCTAGAGGCTTTGGGTTTAGGGATATTGAGAGGGGGTTGCCTGCAACCCCGGGGACTGTCTACGGCATTGGATCAATAACTAAGTCCTTCACAGCCCTGGCCATACTTAAACTGGCGGAGGAGGGAAGGTTAAGTCTCCAGGACCCGGTGGAGAAGTACGTCCCATTGAGGCTAAGGGCCCTTAACGAACCGGTGTTAGTGCATCACCTACTCACCCACAGTAGTGGCATACCTGCCTTAGGCTATGCCGAGGCTTTCATAAATGGTGTTCTTAACCTAGACTCAAGCTGGCTCCCCTTATCAACGCCAAACGACGTGCTCACCTTCATGAGCCATGCCAGTGAGTGGGCTGTGGCTAAGCCTGGTGAGAGGTTCTTTTACCTCAATGAAGGTTATGTCATACTTGGTGAGATTATACGTAAGGTCAGTGGCATGCCTTATGACGAGTATGTAGCTAGGCATATCCTTAAGCCGCTGGGTATGGGTAGGACTTATCTTAAGGCTGAGGACGTTAGTAAGGACCCTGACGTTGCAGTGCCCTACATAATTAATGAGGAGGGTAGGCACCTGGCCAGCAGGTTCCCATTCGGCATAACCTCTGATGGGGGGTTGTTGAGCAATGTAATTGACATGTCTAGGTACGTGGCAATGCTGATCAATAGGGGTGAGCTAAATGGCGTGAGGGTCATTAGTAGGGAGTACCTTGAGCTGGCTGAGAGGAAGTACATTGACGTGCCCTGGAGGGTGATCGGCGACGAGGGCTATGGGTATGGGTTAGTGGTTAGTGATAACTTCATGGGTGAGAGGTTAATTAGCCATGGTGGTAATGTACTCGTCTACACAGCCTACATGGCCTACATGCCAGCTAGGGGTGTGGGTGTTGTGGTTATGGCTAATGCCCAAGGCTACCCACTGGCCAATGTGGGTATGTACGCGTTAGCCCTAATGCTCAACCACGACCCGGATAAGGAAATTGGAGTGTTCATTCGCGAAAACACCGCTAGGCTACTTGAAGGGGTTTACGAATCGTACGGTGGTGCGGTTAGGGTTAAAGTTAGTAGGCGGGGTGACTTCCTAATACTTGAAAGCACCACTAAACATACCAGGGAGGCTACGATACTTGTCCCTGAGGAGGTTAGGCATGACTACGCCAGGTACTTTACACTGGTAAATGGTGTTAAGACCCCTGCCGAATTCCACATAACCAATAATGGCGTTGAGTTGATTTACGAGAGGTTTAAATTAGTGAAGAGTCGTTAAACATGCGGGTTAACCGTTAAGTTGGGGCAATCGGCCACTGCTCAAGCCTATACGCTGAATCCCAAAACAGGTACTCGTAAACTGCAGCTAACCTAAAGGCCTTAACCATATCCGCCAACTGTCCCCTGGTCAACTCCAGGGAGTCAATGACGTTTAAAACCTCCCTAACCGACTCAGCGTATTCAGGGCTACTATACACGCTTATCCAAAGCCTGTACTCCCCCCTAGTCTCCCTGGCCACTTCGGCTAGGTGTCTGCCAACCCTCTCGTAAATCCAGTAGCATGGTAAAATAGCGGCCATGGCCTCGTAGTAGGGCTTTGAATAGACCTCCGCTAAAAGGTAGTTAGTGTAGGCGGTGTTGGTGGGTGACATGATGTACCTGTTAATGTCTATGTTCAAGAGTTTAGTTAATTTACTGTGAAGCTCCCTCTCAACATTTATGGCATTCATTATGTGCCTAATAAACATTTGAAGCTCGCTGATGTTAGGCATCTTAGCCGCTAAGACGGCTAGAGCCCTAACGTATCTATCCAGGTACATGTGGTCCTGGGCTATGTAGAACTTAAACTTCTCGACATCAAGGCTGCCGTCGGCTAAACCCACTATGAATGGATGCCTAAGTATTGCGTCGTAAATGTCCTTAATCGATGACCATAGGACCTCGGACACTCCCATAAAAAACCAATAACAGGGTTATTTAATAAAGATTACTGGGTAATCTTCAAATGTTAAAGCCCTGGTGATCGCCCATTTAATTGATTTAAATAATTAAAAGATATTTGAAAAATAATCCGAACCACTAAGGATAATATTTAAATAATCACAGCAATTAATGCCCAGTGACGCCACTGGATTTACTTAAACCACCCTCAGTAGCTGTACTTAACCCCAGGAGGGAGGTTATTGCAGGATTAACAACTTTCCTTACAATGGCCTATATACTGTTCGTTAACCCCACCATAGTTGGCAGCGGTTTTGAACTAGCCCTAATGCACGCCATAGGCTCCAGTACCTTAACCCCTCAATACCAGGAACTTGTGTACACCATTAAGCTTGGTGTAGCTGCAGGGACAGCCATTGCCGCGGCCTTCGGTACATTACTAATGGCATTCTTCGCAAGGCTACCCTTCGCCATGGCGCCAGGCATGGGGGAGAACTCGTTCATAGCCTTCTCGGTAATACCAGCCTTCACAACCACCCTACTCAACACTGGAATTACTGGGCCTAGGGCGGCGGAGATAGCGTTAATGGTTGCGTTGACGTCAGTCTTCATCGATGGCCTCATATTCCTATTCACCACTTGGTCTGGGATTAGGGAAAGGATAGTGAGGTCCATATCACCAAACTTAGCCATAGGCATTAGCGTGGGTATTGGCCTTTTCATAACCCTAGTAGGGCTTTACCTAAGCGGCTTTGTCGAACCTGGAACTGGAACCCCAATTGCATTTAATGTTAAGGCATTTGTAACGCCAACAGCAATACTAGCCTTCGCTGGCCTGATGATTGCTATAACGCTTTACATACGCAATGTACCAGGCGCCTTCCTGATAACTATTGTAACCCTAACCATAGTGGGCATTGCGCTCGGCCTCGTTAAGCCACCCTCGAGTGTGTTTCAGCCGCCGTTATTCTCAACTTCAATAATACCAAACTTCCCCCAGAACATCAGGTGGTGGGTGGAGTTAATCAGCCTAGCCTTCCCGGTTGCCTTCTCCCTTTGGATAATAGAGTTCTTCGATGGCATAGGCACCATAGTTGGCTTATCAAATAGGGCAGGGCTTGTTGATGAGAGGGGGAGACCCATTAACATTGATAGGGCCCTCTACACTGATGCAATAGGCACAATAGTGGGTGGGCTTGCAGGCACAACCACAACGGTCATTTATGTCGAGTCCGCGGCTGGGATAGAAAGTGGAGGTAGAACTGGGTTAACCTCACTGGTGACTGGGTTACTATTTCTGGCATTCCTACCGTTAGGACCAATAGTAGTCATGATACCTGACTTCGCCACTGCACCAGTCCTAATACTCGTGGGGTTACTCTTCATATCCCTAATCCCCAAGCTAAACTTTAGTGATTTAACGGAGGCCATACCGGCGTTCATAGCGATAGTTGGTATACCGTTAACGTACAGTATAGCAACTGGAATAGGTCTCGCATTCATAACGTACACCTTCGTAAAGTTGATCAGTGGTAGATACCGTGACCTCTCGGTGGCAACAGTAGTAATAACGCTCATATTCATCATCTACTTCGTAGCCATGGCACCATCACTGTAAAATCCTTAATGTTAACGAACGTATATAAATATCAGTAATTTCTACCGTAACTAATGTTAGGTGTATTTGAATTAAAATTTACGTTATCTTCATCATCTTCGGCTTAATGTCCTTAACTAGTGAACGCACTAAGGCTGGTTTGGCTAGGGCTAGGCTGAGTGGCAGGAGGCTTGGTAGGAGGCCTACGCAGATACCGGTGGATGTGGTTAGGGAGTATTTGCAACTCGGCTTAACCAAGAAGGCTGTTTACAGGATGCTTGTTAAACAAGGACTACTCAGGTACCAGGAAAAGGGAGTGGTTAAGGTGCTGAGCTACAACCAATTCCTACAAAGACTAAAAACACTAGGACTCTAGGCAACAATACCACAACACAACCCCCAACCCACCTTCAACACCCACCCAAACAACACACCAAAACCCCTTACCACAACAAAATCCTCACACACCCAGCCTAAGCACACCACCCCAACCCAAGAAAACCACCCCAACTCACCTTTAAGATCCTCCCGGGAACCCGTCTTCCAATCCCTCAGCCCCTGTCTCCAATGCTCCTTCAATTCTCCTCTGAGATCCTCCAACAACACAATACCGAGGGACGCCATCCTGGATGCACAGCCTTCAATTCTCTTTTGAGATCCTCCCAGTAGTGCTCTATTAGAATCCTAAACTTCTGAGGCGGAGCCCTGCCTTGCAGGGTGTTGACTATGAACTCAGTCACACCCTGGCTAATTATCCAAGTCGCAAAGATGATGATGTTTATTAATTCATCATCGGCAATATGCAGCATATACTGCAGATGAATATTTATGCCTCCTATAATGATAAACACATTAAATCATAATAAGGCTAGTAAGAATAGAACGGTAGGGATGAGGGTTAGGGTCATTCCTTGGCGGGCCCGCCGGGATTTGAACCCGGGTCCTACGGCTCCGAAGGCCGCCGCTCTAAACCTGGCTGAGCTACGGGCCCACCCATTTCAGACTCCACATAGTGGAATTAAAATTTTTACCAAACTTGGTTAAATATGATTCTGGTGAATCCGCGTTAGGATTGATTATGGGGTTTAACCATGCGATGCTCTAAATCCACATTTCAATGGGCTTGCAGTGCCTCCTTAATGTACTCCAACGCCTTGGCTGGGTGTTCATCAGGCTTAACGTTCTTAATCACCTTAACCACCTTCCCATCCGGATCCGCGATGAATGTTACCCTCTCCGCAGTCCCTGTTGGCTTAAGCACGCCGTATTTCTTCGAAACCTCACCCTTACTATCACTGAGTAGTTTAAACCCAACCTTATGCCTCTCCGCGAACCTCCTCTGGGTGCCTACACTATCTGTGCTTATCCCAAGGACCATTACGCCGTATCTACTGAACTCATTCCAAAGCTTGGAGAATTCCTGGGTCTCCAGGGTGCAGCCAGGTGTGAAGGCCTTTGGGAAGAAGTATATGACAACCCACCTACCCCTATAGCCACTTAACCTAACCCTTTCACCATCATGCCCATCAAGCTCGAAGTCAGGGGCCAACTCACCCTCAGTTACCATTAACATGCTCATACCTCTGCCTATTTTACCCTTTCACTGAATTATCATTTTAAGTGAACACTGGTGATATTTAACGGCAAGTCTTACCCTTTAGGGTGGGGTTGCCTACTACATAGGATCCCACGGAGATGGGTTCATAAGACCCAGCTCTGCAGAGGCTGTCAATAACCCCGCAATAGGTGGGGTAACTGTCGAGGCTTGGTTAAAGTTCTTTTAACCCTGTGAAACCAACCGGCACTGGTGTGTGATGGTTAAGGTATTCCATAGGTTCCTCGTGTACGTGACTAAGGATGTGGGTGGGAGGGCGGTGTACAGTGATTCCGCTAGGCTTTGCAACAATGGCAGTGATACGGTTAGGCTTAGGTTAAGGTACATTGGCCCCTTCACCAAGACTGGGCTTGAGGGGTATGTTAGGTACATAGCGCTTAAGGCC
>JAPWUH010000066.1 GCA_028275645.1 Caldivirga sp. | reverse complement strand
TAGGTTGCTGACTGTTATTGAGGAGTTTACGAGGTTGCATGGGCGTGACCCTTACACTAGGGAGTTGCTTAGTCAACTCCGTTCCTGGGGTTATGGTGAGGGTTTGCTTTCCCTGGCTTGGGGTTTGGGACTTGTTGAGAGGTATGATGATTACTGTAATGGGCGTGGTGGGAGGGTTTGTAGGTTTAATAGGCTTAGTGAACGCGGCCGTGAATTCCTGAGGAGTTACGGTGAATTACTGAGGTTGCTTAGCCGGCAGTAAGGCATGCATTCATTAAGGTGCGTTACCCTGCATTGATTCACCCTAGAGACCCTCCTGGCTATATCCAGCAACTCCCTGGGGCCTAAGCTTAAGTCACCGTAATCCCCCGGCCTCTCCCTGAGGCCAACTAGACCCAACCTCTCGGCTACCTTACTCATCCTCCTCACAGCCCTCATCGCCTCATCAACCTTAACCACCCTATCGTCAAGCGTTACTGCATTACCTGGATCAGCTATTAAGATGTAGAGGCCCATACGCAGGTCACGTTTAACCAAGGTGGTCTTGCAGGTCTTCCTCCTACCGTATATAAGGGTCCGGTTCCCTATGGCCCTCACCGCATCCTCCTCTTAATATAGTCTCACTGGACTAGTCCTATAGGACTAGTTTAAAGAGACTACTTATGGAGATTGAGGTATTTGCCTTGCGGGCTGGTTTACTGCGAATGCCTTAATGGGTGTGTTGCTTGGCTTCATTTTTATGGCTGCTAATGCTTTAATAAATTAGCCCTAGCCTACTCCTCAATGGCCTTGGTGGGTGTTGTCTTGGTTGCCGGTGAGGATACGAGGCTTAGGCCATTGACGTATACTTTGCCGAAGCCTCTAATACCGGTGATGGGTAAGCCCCTTGTTGCCAGGATTATTGAGGGGCTTAGGGATGGGGGCGTTGCGGGCGTCTACATGGTGGTTGGGCACCTGGGTTTCCTTTTTAGGCAGGCGCTTGGTGATGGCTCGAGTGTGGGTGTTGGTATTAGGTATGTTGAGCAGGGTGAGAGGCTTGGCATTGCCCACGCGATACATAGGGCTATTGAGGATGGGGCCGGTGGGGAGTTGGTGGTTCACCTCGGTGATAACTACTTCGGCGAGGGTGTGGGTAGGTTCATTAGGGAGTTTAGGGAGGGCGGCTATGATGCCTACATTGTGCTCACTAGGCATAGGGATCCGACTAGGTTCGGTAATGCCATAGTTAAGGATGGGAGGGTAGTTAAACTTGTTGAGAAGCCAAGGGAGCCACCACCCAATAGTTATGTTGTGACTGGGGTTTACATGTTCAGGGATTCTGATGAAGTGGAGAAGGCCTTTAGGACCCTGAGGCCATCGGCTAGGGGTGAGTATGAGATAACCGAGCTTATCCAGTGGTTCATTGATAATGGTCGTAAAGTTGGCTACACGGTGACCAATGACTGGTGGAAGGATACCGGTACACCCCAGGACATGCTGGACCTAATGTACCTAATGCTTGATGAAGTGGAGCCGAGGGTTAACGGTGAGGTTAGGGGTTCCGTGAATGGTAGGGTGGTTGTGGAGAGGGGCGCCGTGGTTGAGGGTGTTGTCCATGGCCCAGCTTACGTGGGGCTAGGTTCAACAATAGGCAGGGACACAGTGATTGAGCATTACGTCGACATTGAGGCTAACGTGCTGATTAATGGCGGTGCAGTAAGCAGAAGCCTAGTGCTTAATGACGCCAGGCTTGAGCTTGGTAGGGCTAGGGTTGTCGACAGTATAATTGGGCCAAGGTCAACGATAAGGCTGGAGAGGGGTAGGCACATGTTCATTATCGGTGAAGGCAATGTGATAACCAGCGTGGACTGGGCCTAGTGAAGTTAACCTAGGCCCATGGCGTTTCCTTAACGAGGAATTCATCATTAACGAGGGGTCTCCACCAATCCTCATTCTTAACGTACCAGTTGACAGTCCTCCTTAACCCCTCCTCCCAACTAACCGATGGCCTCCAGCCTAGGTTCATTATCTTATCACCCCTCATAATGTACCTCCTATCCTGCCCAGGCCTATTGGGTACGAAGCGTATTAGGCTCCTCGGCTTACCGAGGATCCTCAGTATATCCTCAACCACCTGGAGCACACTCCTCTCGTTGAAGCCAGGTATATTGTACACTTCTCCCGGTGATCCTCTCTCATATACTGTCCATATGGCCCTGCAGTTATCCTCAACGTAAAGCCAATCCCTCCTCTGCGACCCATCGCCGTGAACCACCACCGGCAGGTCATTCAATGCCCTTATTATTGTCTTGGGTATTAGCTTCTCAGGGTGTTGATATGGGCCATAGTTATTAGATGGCCTAACGATACTGGCCTTAACCCCATACGTCCTCCAGTACGCCATTACTAATGCATCCCCTGAAGCCTTGGTTGCTGAGTAGGGGTTACTCGGCTTAAGAGCAGTCTCCTCCGTGGCCGGTTCCCTACCCTCCAGGTCGCCGTAAACCTCATCTGTGGATACGTGTATTAGCCTAAAGTTAAACCTCCTAGCCACCTCAAGTATAGTGTAGACTCCGTAAATGTTGGTCCTTATGAATGGTTCAGGGTTCTTAATGCTCCTATCCACATGACTCTCAGCGGCGAAGTTGACGACCACGTCCGGTTGGAAATCCCTAACCACGCTACTGAAGGTGTTGAAGTCCGCTATATCACCCCTAATGACCTTAACCCCACTGGGTATGTTTTCAAGGCGCCCAGCATAGGTGAATGCATCGTAAACCAATACCTCATTGCCTAAACTCAGCATGTACCTAACGAAGTTGCTCCCAATGAAGCCTGCCCCACCGGTGACCAGCACCCTGACCATTACTAGACCACTGCCTGATTATTTCACAGTATTATTAAATTTAAACCCCAGTCACTAGGTGAAGGTAGTGGCTGGGTTAATACTGGTTACCGGGGTTAGTTCGCTGCCTGGTTATAAAACGGCACTTAGGCTAGTGGAGACTAAGGGTAGTGTTATTGGTGTTTATAATCAGCATCCAGTTAGTGGTGTACCTGCTGTTAAGTGGGACTTGGTTAGTGACGCAACAGGCTTGGTTGCGCAGTATAAGCCTAGTGTGATCATTCACATTGCCGGTATGGGTGATGTGGATGGGTGTGAGGTTAACCCTGAATTATGCCATAGGGTTAACACTGTGGCCACTAGGGAGTTGGCTAAAGCCGCCTATAGGATTGGGGCCAGGTTGATATACCTCTCCACAGACTACGTCTTCGACGGCTCAAGGGGCATGTACAGGGAGTCTGACGTGCCCAGGCCCGTTAACTACTATGGCTTAAGTAAACTCCTAGGCGAGGAAGCTGTCTTAGCCGTTGGTGGGGCTGTGGTTAGGGTTGCGTGGATATACGGCTTCGGCCCTGGTAAGGTTAACTTCGGTAAGAGCGTAGTTGAGAGGCTTAGCAGGGGGGAGGAGGTTAAGGCTATTGTCGACCAGTGGGGTTCACCAACCCTAAACACGCTGATAGGTGAGGTCATGGCTAGGCTGGTTGATAGGGAGTTTGAGGGTGTCTTGCATGCGGCTGGGCCTAGGTTGAGTAGGTTCGAGTTCGCCTTGGCCATAGCCAAGTTCTTCGGCTTCCAGACAAGCCTAGTCAAGCCAATTTCCATAAAGGACTTGAACTACAGGGCCCAGAGGCCCAGGGACTCAAGCCTGGACAGCTCAATGGCTGTTAAAATGCTTGGGGTGCCCATTAACGACCTTAATTATGCATTATCTATTTTTAAGGGTGAGTGGGAGGGGTTGAGGCATGCCGGTGATGTCGGTTAGGAGGCTTGAGATACCTGGTGTAATGCTCTTCGAGTTCAGGGTCTTTGAGGATCACAGAGGCTTTTTCGCTGAGCTTTGGAAGAGGGGGGAGTACCTGGCCCTCGGCCTACCCTACGACTTCGTGCAGGTTAATTTAAGCTACTCACACCCAAACGTGGTTAGGGGTCTCCACTACCAGCTTAAGCCCTCTGAGCAGGGTAAACTCGTCTACGTGGTTAAGGGTAGGGTGTTTGACGTGGCCGTTGACGTGAGGAGGGGTTCACCGTGGTTTGGTAGGTGGGTTGGGGTTGATTTGAGGCCTGGTCAGGCGCTTTGGGTACCACCTGGCTTTGCACATGGATTCCAGGCAATTGAGGAATCCTGGTTCCTATACCTAGTGACCAAGGAGTATGATCAAGCCAGGGAGAGGTGCATAAACTGGAGCGACCCAGTAATAGGCATTAAGTGGCCCAACCCAACTGGGGCAATACTAAGCGATAGGGATAAGGCATGCCCACCGTTAAGCCAAGCAGAGTACAACTTCGAATACACACCCACTACCACTTAAGAACCAATACCTCATTAAGGATCTTCAACTTTAAACAGACTTAAAGCTTAACCATCTCTCCTGAGACGGCTGTTCATAGTCCTTCATGTTACAATGTTACAGTAATTTAATAATCCTAACCGAGGAGTATTGGTAAGTCTCAATGGGGCATGTATAGGTTAATGTTAAGATTAATAAACCCCATCACTAATGAGGGGATTGAAACCAAGGCATTAATGAACACTAGCGCAACATTCACCGTAATACCCAGGCACATTTATGAGGAATTAGGGCTAAGTACTGTTAGTAAAAGGAGGGTTAAGACAGCCAACGGCTATGTGGATATGGACAAGAGCTTCACGCTTATGAAGGTTGGAAATAAACATGAGGCATCTCCAGCGCTCGTTTCTAATGAGTTAAATGAGGCTTTAACAGGTGTCGTAACCCTTGAATTACTGGGCTTAACCGTGGATCCGACGACTGGGGAGTTAAGGGAAACTGAGATATTAATGCTTAAGACAGATCTCACTTAGTTATGAGGGACCGTAAAGTTAATAACTGAGTTCACGATAATCAGTTGAATGTCTGTTGATTTGAGGGGTTTGTTGTTGAGGTTGCTTCGTGAGGATGAGGAGTTTAGGTTGGCTGTTATGGGTTTGCTTGGTTATAGTGATGTTAAGTCTTCTGTTGATAGGCTTGTTGAGGCTGTTAACGAGTTAACGAGGGCAGTTAGGGCTCATGAGGAGAGGCTAACCAGACTAGAAAACGCAATCGAAGAACTAACAAAAGCAGTTAAGGAACAATCTAAGGCAATTGAGGAGTTAGCTAAGATCGTGAAATCGCATGAGGATAGGTTGGCTAAGGTTGAGGAGGCTATTAAGGCTTTTGATAGGAGGTTGATGGCGCTTGAGGCTAGGTGGGGTGTTGAGTCCGAGGAGGCTTTTAGGAATGCCATGAGGGGCGTGGTTGAGGGGATTCTGGGTGTCGCCACGGTTGGTAAGTGGGTTTACTTTGATAAGGATGGTGTGGTTTATGGGCATCCATCCCAGGTGGAGGTTGATGTAGCGATTAGGGATGGAACACACATACTAATTGAGATTAAGGCAAGTGCCTCAAGTGGCGACGCACTGGAATTCTCAAGGGTCGGAAAGCTGTACGAGACCGTCACGGGCATTAAACCGAGGCTCGTCCTAGTGACACCGTTCATTGATGATAGGGGGTTGGAGGCTGCTAGGAAATTGGGCATTGAAGTTTACACCAGTGTTTAATTTACCAGTCTCAATTCATTAATTAACTTAGCCAGCGACTCTGATGGTGCCTCATGGGTCGTGTCTATGGTCACTAACCCCAGTTCCCTTGATAATGCCCTGTAGATAACCCACTGCTTTGGTATTGTCTTAGCCGTTGGCTCACTGCCCTTACGCCTAACCAACTCCCTGGGGCTGGCGGTCACCAGCACATTCCTACAGTACCTAGTAGCCAAGGCTAGTGTGGCCCTACCCCACAGGCTGCCTAAGAAGCCCACGTCAGTGGTTACACAGACCCAGACTAGGAAGTCTAGGAGCCCCCTCTCACCCACAATCACCCCGTAGGTGCCTGGTATTAGGAATTGGAGGAACCACCTTGGCAACATTGATACGAATTCTAAAAACCACCACAGCGGCCTTAAGCTACTGGGTATCGATATCCCGTAGTATGGGTTACCTGGCCCCCTCATGTTGCTGAACAGTGATAGGAACCTGGCCATTAGTGAAGCTGCTGTATGGGATCCCCTTAGCCAAGATACCTTAACCCGCCCATTGCTGGATAGGTGCTTAGCCAGTAACCTAGCTAATGTGCTCTTACCTGAGCCGTCAGGCCCAGATAAGCATATTACCCCCTTCACGTGTTAAAATCGCCGTAATGCCCTTAATAACTATTGGTGGTGTATGGGCCTGCTAGGCCGTGCGTATTAGCGGCGCGTACTTGAGCGTGCTCCTATTCATGGCGACGGCCCCTATGGTTAATGGTACTAGGGTTAACTTGCCGAGTATTAGGCCTAGCATTGTGCTTAACAGTGCTGGTGTTGGTATGACGCCTAGGAAGGCTATTGGTACGAAGACTAGGCTATCCACCGTCATGCTCACCGGGTCACTTACACCAACCCTCTTAAACACGTTGCCCAGTATCCTACTGACCAGGGTTACGTCGAGGGTCTCGGCGGTGAAGAAGGCTACCACGCTGGCCACGGCTATCCTGGCTGACTCACCCACT